>CANKNK010000198.1 GCA_947483455.1 Comamonadaceae bacterium
CAGTGCCAGTATTTCTTGCATGGTGGCGCTGTTGTCAAACTGGTGCATGTCCGGCGGCGCCTGGGTGGAGGCACGCGTGACGTAGGCGCGGTACAGAATCTGGCGCAAGGCGCTGCTGTGCGCAAACTGCATCACCGGCAAGTAGCAGGGCATTTTGAGGGTCAGCTTGTAGCCTTCTTTGCCATCGGATTGGGCTGCCGCGCGGGCGGTGTCCAGCACATCGGAAGGCACACCGTCCACTTCGCTAGCGCTAGCGTAATAGGAAAAAGCATCGGTTGCATCAAGCGCGTTTTCGCTGAACTTCTGGCTCAGCTCGGCCAGGCGTTCTTGTATCTGGGCAAAGCGCTCGCGTGCGCTGCCGGTCAGCTCCGCGCCACCCAACACAAAGTTGCGGATGGCGTTTTTGTGCGCCTGTTGTTGCTCGGCATTGAGGCTGGCCACGTCCATGGCTTTGTATTTGGCATAAAGCTTTTCGTCCGCGCCCAGGCGGGTAAAAAAGTCGGTGACTTTGGGCAGGGCCGCGTTGTAGGCCGCACGCAGCGCTGGGCTGTCGTTCACGCTGTTGAGGTGGCTAACCGCGCCCCAGGCCACGCCGAGGTTTTCTACCGCCACGTCCAAAGTGGCCGATAGTGCTAGCCACTGCGCGGGGAAGGCGGGGGCAGTGACGGTATCTAACGCCGTCTGTGACTGCTCTAGCAAGGCCTCGATGGCCGGCTCCACATGCTCGGGCGCTATGGCGTCGAAGCGCGGTAGCTTGTGGGTACTGAGTAAAGGGTTGTCGTTCATATAAGGCGCTCTGCAGATTCCAGGGTGTTGACAAGTAGCATAGTGATAGTCATGGGGCCGACGCCGCCGGGCACTGGGGTAATGTGGCTTGCCACTTCGCGCACGCCGGCGTAGTCCACATCACCACACAGTTTGCCCTCAGCGTTGCGGTTCATCCCTACATCAATGACCACCGCGCCGGGTTTGACCATATCGGCCGTCAGCACATTGACCTTACCTACAGCCGCGACGATGACGTCAGCCTGCAGCGTCATGGCTTTGAGGTCTTTGGTACCGCTGTGGCAAATCGTGACAGTGGCGTTTTTTTGCAGCAACAGCATCGCCATGGGTTTGCCCACGATATTGCTGCGTCCAATGACGACGGCATGTTTGCCGCGCAAGTCGTAGCCAATGGATTCGAGCATCTTCATACAGCCGTAGGGCGTGCAGGGTATAAATCCGGGCTGGCCCACCATCAGAGCGCCAGCGCTGGCGATGTGGAAACCATCGACGTCTTTCTCGGGCGCGATCGCTTCGATGACCTTGTTAGCGTCGATATGTTGGGGCACGGGCAGCTGCACCAGAATGCCATGAATCGTCGGGTCATTATTCAGGGCATCAATGCGCGCTAGCAAGGCCGCTTCCGTCATGTCCGCGTCATAGCGCTCCAGCAAAGAGTGCAGGCCGGTGTCCGCACAGGCCTTGACCTTGTTACGCACATACACCTGCGAAGCCGGGTTCTCACCGACCAAGAGCACGGCCAGGCCGGGGGTAATGCCGCGCGCCTTGAGCGCATCGGCGCGGCGCATCACGTCAGCACGCAATTGGGCAGACAGCGCATTGCCGTCGATGATGGAAGCGGTGTGGGGTGTGGTCATGGCGGGGGTCTTAGAGATAAAGAGGGATACAAAGTGGTCGGATGGCAAGCTGCGATTAGACGCCGCCAGGCCGCCCGCGCCATCGTGCGTCTGCGACGCTGGCGCGCATAAACGCGACCTAGGCTTTGGGGTTGGACTGGCCCAAGGCGATTTTCAGCAGGTCGGCCACCGTGTTGGCACTGAGCTTTTCCATGATGTTGGCGCGGTGCGCCTCCACCGTCTTGATGCTGATGCCCAGGTCGTCGGCGATTTGCTTATTGAGGCGCCCGGCCACGATGCGTTCTAGCACCTGCGATTCGCGCATCGTCAGCTTGGACAGCAAGGAGTCGCGGCTGGCAGCGAGTTGGGAATCGGCAAAAGAGTCCTTGGCGTGGTCCAGCATTTGCTCTACCAAGCGCACCAGATCGGCTTCTTTGAAAGGCTTTTGGATAAAGTCCATCGCGCCTTTTTTCATGGTGTCCACCGCCATGGGCACATCGCCATGGCCGGTAATGAACACAATAGGTAGGGGCGAGCGGATTTCGATGAGGCGCGCTTGCAGCTCTAAGCCGGTCATACCGCCCATGCGGATATCAACCAGCAGGCAGGCTACTTCGCGGGCGTCATAGCGGCTGAGAAAGGACTCGGCGGAGTCAAAGCAGCGCACCCGGTAGCCTTTACCTTCCAATAACCATTGCACAGAGTCCCGCACTGCCTCGTCGTCATCGACGACGTACACAGTACCTTTTTTTGGGAACAAACTATTGGAAGATTCCTGCATGTATTTTCTCGCTTGATGCAAACTTCTTTTTTTATATTGCCGCCTTAGGTCAAGGGCAGCCAGAACGTGAACCTGCAGCCGCTCACTGCCCCTTCATTGTAGAGGTTCTCCGCTGTCAACCGCCCGCGGTGCGACTCGACGATAGAGCGGCACAGGCTCAGGCCTATGCCCATGCCTTCGGCCTTGGTAGAGAAGAAGGCCTCGTACAGGCGTGGCATCACGTCAGCGGCAATGCCTTTACCACTGTCTTGCACGGAGAATTCAATACTTTTCTTGCCCTCGAAAATACCACCGACCACGCGCAGTTCCACAATGCGCTCGGGGCTGGGCCGCTGGGCGGCGTCCACTGATTCGGCGGCATTGCGTAGCAAGTTGACCAAGACTTGCTCGATCAAAATCCGGTCCACCAGCAAAGGTGGCAGGCGCCCGGCTACGTTGCAGTTCAGGCGCACATTAAAGCGGCGCAGCTCCATCTCGGCCAGCTCCAGCGAGGCGGCCACCATGGGCTCCACCTCGGCCAACATGCGGTTGGGCTCGCTGCGTTTCACAAAGCTGCGGATGCGGTGAATGATCTGCCCCGCACGCTGTGCCTGGCGCGCAGTTTTGTCCAGCGCGCCGAGTAATTCTTCTTGTGTGATTTGCTGGTCTTTGATGCGTGAGACCATGCCATTGCAATAGTTGTTGATGGCGGTGAGTGGCTGGTTCAGTTCATGCGCCACGCTGGAAGCCATCTCGCCCATGGTGATCATGCGGCTGGCACTTTGGGCACGCTCGGCTTGCGTGGCCGCTTGCTCTTCGGCCAGGCGGCGGCTGCTGATATCGGTGGCGATCACCATTTGTGCAAGGCGCCCGTCCACCCAACCCAGGTAACGGGTGCGCACTTCCAGCCATTTACCCAGGGCGCTGATGTAGAGCTCAGCGCTTTCGGTATCGGCCTCGGCCAGGGTGTTGAGCGGCAGACCGGCAAACAAGTCCACGTCGTCGGATTTGTTGTCGTGTTGGGTGCGGCTTTGCGGTACGCCGGCCTCTGCCACCAACTGCAAATGCCCGCCTGCTGCAGTACCAAACCACTGACGGTACAGCTTGTTGGCAAATACCAGTTCGTCACTGCCTAATGGTGCTACCGATATGGACGCATCGAGCGCCTCTAACACGGTCGTAAAACGCTGGTGCGAGGCCGACAACTGCTCGCGTACCCGGTTGGGCTCAGTAATATCGGTCATGGAAGTGACCCAGCCGGTTTGCGTACCCATGGCGTCGATGAGTGGCGCCACATACAAGCGCGCATCAAACAAGCCGCCATCGCGCCGCTTCACACGCACTTGGATGCCGCCTTGGCTGGTCTTGCCCGAAAGTTCCTGCCCTAAAAGCGCCGACAGTTCTTCGCGGTCGCTTTCCGGCCAGTAGGGGAAGGGTGCGGTGCGGCCCACCAGTTCGGATTCGCTCCAGCCGGTCATCATGCAAAACGCCGCATTCACATAGGTGATGCGTCCTTGCAAGTCCATAGCGCGCATGCCAGTGAGCATGGAGTTTTCCATGGCGCGGCGGAAATTGGTCTCCGACAGCAAGGCCTGCTGCGCCTGCAAACGCTTACGGCTGTGGCGCCAATTGGCAATCAGCATCCAAGCAGTCATCACGCTCAAGGCGCTGACCAGCCAGAACAATCCGGTGCCAATCACGCCCATGGATGCGCGGTAGGCCTCGGCGCGCACCAGCAGGTCCGAGCCCACGGGCGATACCGCCATGCTGTAGCTGCTGGGCTTGCGTGTCCACGGCAGGATCTGGCTGACCGGCTTTTTCATGGGCAGGGCCACCCCGGCCAGCACCGCGCCTTTAGCGTCTAGTAGCGAAATGCCGTAGCGGGCGGCAATTTCGTTGGGAATGCCGTAGCGGTACAGGCCGTCAATGGACAACTCCGCCAGGATGACGCCTGCTGACTGACCTTTCTCGACCAGCGGGATGTAGAGCTGCA
>CANKNK010000199.1 GCA_947483455.1 Comamonadaceae bacterium
AGTAGGCCAGTGCGGCCACTGCTTGCGCGCCGCCGATGGTGAAGGCGCGACTGACGCCGGCCACATAGGCAGCCGCCAACACCAACTCATTGCGCTCGCCGCGTGCTGCGGTATGACCGCTGCCCGCCGCGCCGCCGGTGGCTACGCTGCCGCGCACCGGGGTGGGCACCACCATGATGATCTCGCCCACACCGGCCACATGTGCGGGAATAGCGTTCATGAGCAAGCTCGACGGATAGGCGGCTTTACCGCCGGGCACGTAAATACCCGCGCGGTCCAGGGGCGTGACTTTTTGCCCCAGCAAACTGCCGTCGGCGTCGCGGTACTGCCAGCTTTCGCCGCAGGCTTTCTTTTGTGCTTCGTGGTAGCTGCGAATGCGGGCAGCGGCGTCTTGCAAAGCGCGCTTTTGTGCTTCGGGTAGGCCATCGAAAGCAGCTTTGAAATCGGCTTGGTGCAGCTCCACATCCGCCATGGACGCGGCCTGCAAGCCGTCAAAACGTGCGGTGTAGTCCAGCACCGCGGCGTCTCCGCGCGCTTTCACATCGGCCAGGATGTCGGCCACGCGCTGCTCGATGGCCGCATCGGTATCGGCCGACCAATGCAGGCGCTGTTGAAACAGGGTTTCGAAATCAGCCTGGGCAGTGGACAGGCGCAGGGGGCGGGCGTTCATGTTGGGGGCACCGTTCGGTTTATGCGACGCCAGGTCCGCTTGCGCCCACTACCGCAGCAAAGGCGTCGATGATGCGCCGAATAGGTTCGCGCTTGAGCTTTAAAGCCGCCTGGTTCACGATCAGACGCGAACTGATGTCCATGATGCGCTCGACCTCGATCAAATTATTGGCACGCAAGGTGTTACCGGTGGACACCAAATCGACGATGGCATCGGACAGGCCCACCAGGGGCGCTAGCTCCATACTGCCGTACAGCTTGATCAAGTCCACATGCACGCCTTTGCTGGCGAAGAACTCCCGTGCGATTGCTACATATTTAGTAGCCACACGCAGGCGCGCCCCTTGGCGCACCGCATAGGCGTAATCAAAATCGGCGCGCACGGCTACGCTGATGCGGCACTTGGCAATTTGCAGGTCCAGCGGTTGAAACAAACCGGCGCTACCGCCGCCCCAATCGCCGCCATGTTCGAGCAAAGTGTCTTTGCCGGTGATACCCATATCGGCGCCGCCGAACTGCACATAGGTGGGCACGTCGGTAGCCCGCACGACCAGCACGCGCACGTCGGCCTGGTTGGTATCCAGAATCAGTTTGCGCGAGCTCTCAGGGTCGTCCAGCACGCGTATGCCTGCCGCCGCCAACAAGGGCACGGTCTCTTCAAAAATGCGGCCTTTGGACAAGGCAATGGTGATCATGTTTACAAGTCTTTGGGTGTGCCAAACAAATTAACGGATGCGATCAATGTCTGCGCCCAGGCCACGCAGCTTGCTTTCCATGCGGTCGTAGCCACGATCCAGATGGTAAATCCGGTCGACCACGGTCTCCCCCTCGGCCACCAGACCCGCAATAACCAAACTGGCCGAGGCGCGCAGGTCCGTCGCCATAACGGTGGCGCCAGACAAGCGTTGCACACCCTGCACCACCGCCACTTTGCCTTCAATTTGGATGTTGGCGCCTAAGCGCATCAATTCGTTGACGTGCATAAATCGGTTTTCAAAAATAGTCTCGGTAGTGCGCGAGGCGCCTTCAGAAATACAGTTCAAAGCCATGAACTGGGCTTGCATATCGGTGGGGAAGCCGGGGTACTCGGTAGTGCGAAAGCTTTGCGCTTGCAAGCGGCCTTGGGCTTGGACGCGTATGCCGCCCTCCACCGCCTGCACCTGCACACCTGCGGCTTGCAGCTTTTCTATCACTGCGTCTAAATGGTCGGCGCGCCCATCTTTCAAAAACACCTCGCCACCAGCAGCGGCAACGGCGCATAAAAACGTGCCCGCTTCGATCCGATCGGCCACCACTTGGTGGGTGCAGCCATGCAAAGCCTCCACCCCCTGGATGCGGATACGGCTGCTGCCATGGCCTTCAATGCGCGCGCCCATGGCGATCAGCATTTCGGCCAAGTCCGGGATTTCGGGCTCTTGGGCGGCGTTTTCCAAAATGGTTTCGCCTTCGGCAAGCGCAGCGGCCATCAAAAAGTTTTCAGTGCCGGTCACGGTGACCATGTCGGTGGTGATACGCGCACCTTGGAGGCGTTTGCGCCCGCCGCCAACGCGCGCGAGCATATAGCCGTGCTCCACGGCAATCTCCGCGCCCATGGCCGTCAGGCCTTTGAGATGTTGGTCCACCGGACGCGAACCAATCGCGCAGCCACCGGGCAGCGAGACCTTAGCATGGCCAAAACGCGCCAGCAAAGGCCCCAGGGCCAGCACCGAGGCGCGCATGGTTTTCACTAACTCATAAGGGGCTTCGGGCGTGTGCAAGGTGCCGGCGTTGATTAACAATTCGCCGCCTTCTTGCTCGCTCACCTGCACGCCCATATTGAGCAAGAGCTTGCGCATGGTGGAGACGTCCTGCAAGCGCGGAACGTTGCGCAAGCGCACTGGCTCTGCGGTGAGCAAGGCAGCACACAGCTCGGGCAGGGTCGCGTTTTTAGCGCCGGAAATTTGCACTTCGCCGTGCAAACTGCGACCACCGCGAATCAATAGCTTGTCCATCGCCTAGGCCTCAAGAATTCTGGGCTGCCCACTCGGCAGGGGTAAAAGTTTTCATGGACAAGGCATGCACCTCATCGGTTTGCATGCGCCCACCCAAGGTGGCATAGACCTGCTGGTGGCGCGCGATCAGGCGTTTGCCTTCGAAGGCGTCCGAGACGATCGTGGCATACCAATGGCGTCCGTCACCTTCAAGCGCAATATGCGTGCAAGGCAGGCCGGCGGTAATCAAGGCTTGGAGTTGTTCTGCGGTCATGGCACAAATAAAGGTTTAGCTGCGAACTTTGTAACCGGTGCGCAGCAAATGCAGGGCAATGGCAAAGACCAGCAGCATGGTGCCACCCACCACTGTCAGGCTTAACCAGGGCGATACATCGCTGACGCCAAAAAAGCCGTAGCGTAGCCCGTCGATCATGTAGAAAAAGGGGTTGCAATGGCTGACGAGTTGCCAGAACGGTGGCAGCGAGTGAATGGAATAAAACACGCCGCTTAAAAAAGTCATGGGCATGATCACGAAGTTTTGAAACGCGGCCAGCTGATCAAACTTTTCAGCCCACAAGCCGGCAATCAATCCCAGGGTGCCCATCATGGCCGCACCCATGAAGGCAAACAGAAAAATAAACAGCGGCTGGGCAAAGCCGATCGGGGTAAAAAAGGCGGCAACGAGGTAAACCCCAAAGCCTACGACCAGGCCGCGCACCACGGCAGCACCCACGTAGGCCACAAACCAATGCCAGTAGGACAAAGGCGTCAGCAGGATAAACACCAGGTTACCCATGACCTTGCTCATGATGAGCGAGGACGAGCTATTGGCAAACGCGTTTTGCAAGAGGCTCATCATGGCCAAGCCAGGCACCAAAAACGCGGTGTAGCTGACCTGGTTATAAACCTTCACATGGTCTTCCAGTGCGTGACCGAAAATCAGCAGATACAACATAGCGGTCAGCACAGGACCAGCGATGGTTTGGAAAGCGACTTTCCAAAAGCGCAAAATTTCTTTGTAGAGCAGGGTTTGCCAGCCGTTCATGCTGCTGCTCCTGCGGTGACGCTCAACGGCTGGACCGCTTTTCCGGAATGCTTTTGCATCACATCCAAAAACACGTCTTCCAAATCGGCTTTGCGGATTTCTACGTCCTCTGCATGGAGACCGGCTTCGCGCACGGCGGCCAAATAACGTTCGATCTCCAGGGCGTCATGCGCCGGGAACTGCACGATGCGGCCCGTGACGCGCGCTTGGGCGCGCAAGGCCTCGGGCAGCGTGCCTTCGACCTTGAAGCGCAGCACGTTGCTCGATGCCGCTTGGAGCAGGTCACAGGTATTGTCCAAGGCCACGATGCGCCCGGTCTTGAGCATAGCCACACGGCCGCACAAAGCCTCGGCTTCTTCGAGGTAATGGGTGGTGAGTAAGACGGTATGCCCTTGCTTATTGAGTTTGGCAATGAACTGCCACAAGGTTTGGCGTAACTCCACATCCACCCCGGCGGTCGGCTCGTCGAGCACGATCACCGGCGGCTTGTGCACCAGGGCTTGCGCGACCAGGAAGCGCCGTTTCATGCCACCAGACAACTGGCGCATATTGGCCTGGGCTTTATCGGCCAGGCCCAGGCAATCGAGCAATTCATCGATCCAGGCGTCGTTGTTGCGCACACCAAAATAGCCAGACTGGATACGCAAGGCTTCGCGGATATTGAAAAATGG
>CANKNK010000200.1 GCA_947483455.1 Comamonadaceae bacterium
CCAGTTAGAGCCGCAGCTCAGCCCAATTTTTCATCGCGGCGCTTTGTTCAAAGGCTCTTGGCATTTAAGCGACCCTTCGGCCTTCTTGCATGGCTTGCTGGCGTATTTGCAGGCCAAAGGACTGGTAGTGCATCCGGTGGCGGTCACCACCGTCCAAGCGAACGACCGGCAAGTGCGTGTGCTGGGGCTGAACCATGAAAGTGCTTATGACTACCTGGCCTTGTGTGCGGGTGTGCATTCCAAGGCCTTGGCAGCGCAATGCGGCGATGATCTGCCCCTGCAAGCCGAGCGCGGTTACCACCTGATGTTTCCGGGCAACGCCTCCTTAATTTCACGCCCCGTAGGCTGGGCCGAGCGCGGTTTTTACATGACGCCTATGGCGCAAGGGATACGCGTGGCAGGCACGGTGGAGTTGGCGGGGCTGGGGCAGGACATGCACCCGGGTTTGCTGGACTTGCTGAACTTTGCCTCGCACCGGGCTTTGCCTGGGCTGGGTGCGCCCCAAGCGCCATGGTTGGGTTTTCGGCCGACTTTGCCTGATGGCTTGCCCGTGTTGGGCCGCGCACGCAAGAGCGCGCGCGTGGTGTATGCCTTTGGGCATCAGCACATCGGACTGACTTTGGGGGGATTGAGCGGGAGTTTGGTCGCTGATCTGGTGGGCGGGCGAGCCAGCGCACTTGATTTAGATCCATTTCGCGCCCAAAGGTTTTGATCGGATTGGTCAGCCATTGGGTCAACCTTGACCTTCTCTGGCGAGAATTTCTAGGTGGGAAATCCTAGGTCGGTAGCCTATGGACTATCGAGGCTGGTACCCCAGCACAGCCAACTTAAATCACCGTGACAATCATCGCAGACTGGACAAACACTTCCAGCGACAAAGACTGGTTGAAATAAGCGTTGTAAATCTGCCCGTCCAAGGTCAGTTGACCGTGGGCCAACCAGTTTTGATTATTTGAACTGCCCCATTGTTTGCTGAGCGTGAGTTTGTCAACATTGTCGCCATCGATTCGCATTTGGATGTGATCTGCGTAGTCAGACGCGTTAGAAAAACTGTTTTTGATGCCCAAGGCCAACACGTCAGTGATGGACACTTTGAGTGTTTGCGCTCCGTTACCCCGCATATCCACATGGTTGATCGCACCTTGCCCATCGCGAGCAGGGCTTAGGCTATGGAGCGACGAAAGGTCCAGTGTCTGGGTACTCGCCATGTCATATTTACCGATGGACCCCACTAATTGGCCGGCTTCGAAGGAGCCCGAATCCACGGAAGAAGTGGTCAACAAAGAAATTTTCCCTGTTAAATGGCCAAAGTCCCAAGCCTGGGCATTGGTTTTAAGCCACCCGTTTCCGGCCCCATCGTCGAAGCGGATATTGAACTCGCCTGCTTCAAAGTGGGTTACACCGTTAAGGCTCAAACTACCCGTGGTTTGTGCAACACCATTGAAAAAATAGCTCCCTTGTTCGTCCGCAAGAAAACTCATTTCTGTGAAGTCAGCTTCGCCAGCTTGAACGACTTTGGCCACATTGGCAACCGTTGGCAGGCGCAAATCGATGGTGAATGCTTGGCTGCTGGCACTCATGGGGTTCCCGGCCATGTCGACAATAAAGGACTTGAGCACATAGCTTGTGACTGCCCCGGGAACTCCCAATGCGACTGAGCTGCTGTCAAAGGTCCAGGTGCCGGTGTCAGAAGGTGTGAGGTACTTGTACGCAACGATTTTGCCTGTGCGGTCAACAAGCTCGGTGAGCACCTGACCTGAAGCTGCATCAAAGCTACCGCTTCCCGTGCTGCGCTGGACGCTGCCTGTGAATGTCAATAGCCGGTCGTTGCTAAGAAAGTCGGTTCCGCTGGAACCCGTATCGGTTTTCATCAGGCCAATGGATGGAACGAATGCCGTGTTGGGGTCGACTTGCCCATTCCACATCGTCTGTGGCTGCGTATCGATAGTTACCTGGCGCGTCCATGGCGTCGCAGAGAGCATGTTCCCGGCGGTATCCACCAACTGCGCTTTTAGGGTGTATTGCCCGTCGACCAGTGCTTGTGTATCACCCGACCAGGTCCAACGCCAAGTACCTGCGGTTTGGATCGGTTTGATGTATTGACTAGCCAGTGTGAGCGTCTTGGCATCGACCAGTTGTATTTGTACCCAATCATCAGGATGGAAGTCTGCGCTACTGGTATTGAGAGTGCCGCTCCAAGTCAGGGTGTTGTCTCCCGTCAGGAAATCTGCAGCGTCAAATCCCGTGTCCTGGTTGATTGTTTCGATATTCACGCCTACGTTCTGACTTGAGCTTCGGTTGCTAGTGTCAAGAGTGAAGGGCTTTCCGTCCACCGTTGTGCTAGTGCCTAAGGCATTGCTTACGGTCACTTGGTAGTTCTGTACATCACCGACCAGCTCGTCGGTGATGGGGATCAGGAATTCACCTTGCGCATTGGACCTGCCGGTATATTCATGGCCACCCATGGTGATTTTGACGTTTGCATTGGCTTCGGTGGTGCCCCAAATACGTGGTTGCTTGTTACTGGTGATGCCGTCGGTATCGCTTTGACCAGTATCGTCGGCACGATAGAGTTCCGCCCGCGCGATAGATATCGATGCGGGACTGATTTCAGGGCTTGCTGCCGCAGTGACTTTTTTGTCGCCGCCAGCAAGTGCACCCATCAGCAATAAGGGCGCTGCCAACAAAGGGGTAAAGCCAGCAACGGGACCCAAGCCACCGACGGCGGCGGGCTCGATATATTCGTCGACGGGGATCTGCGCTGCGCCCAAGGCCATGCCAATAACGGGCGCGCCATCCCCCATCTCCCCTAAGCTGCGCGACCAATCCCCTGACTCGGGAATGTAGGCGTGGTACACCCCGATTTTTGATTCGCCTACCAAAACATTTTGCGATGCGCCGCTTGCGTTGTAGAAGTCTGTAATGATGAGATCGGCTTGATCTTGACCATCAAAGCTGACCAACAAATCCCTCCCCTTGCGGTTGACGCGGATGGTGTCTGGCGCCAGGCCGGTACCACTGTCTATGAGTTGTAAGCGGGAATCGGGCTGGGCATTGAGCGTAGTAGGACCCCATGCCAGCGAGGGACTAAGGTCGACGATAGTGGCGGCCCCTTTACTAGGAAATATCTTAACTTTGTATGACTTTTTCATGGTAAGAAGCGATGTGTAAAGTAATTAAATTCTGGCGCCGTAAACAATGATTTCGACGCGCCGATTGGGCTCGTGGCACAATTTGTTGGCAGGGGTCGGCCTGTTATGGCAATTGGTTTTGAGTAGGGAATCTGCACCTTGCCCTTCCATTTGAAAACCCTTTAGGGTCTTGACACCGCGCTCTCGGAGTTGACGGGCCACCACTTCCGCTCTGGCCAAAGACAGCGCGCGATTCTTCTTGGCTTTGCCAATGGAGTCGCTGTGACCCACCACCCGTATCCGTTCCACGTGTTGGAAGTCTCTAATGAGTTGCTGGGCCATAATTTCTATGGTGTTGTAGCCCGAAGTTTTTAGCTCGGTTTTTCCAAATTCAAAAAGTGCATCACTTTGAAGCGCATAGGCACGGGGAGGCCCTGTCTTGCGCGCCGCTGGTTGGCTCGGGGCGGCCGCGGCCGAGACTAGCGCTTCAGCAGGGGCTGGCATTTTTTCCGTCAAGCCGGGCGTAATGGGGGCGGTAAGTACCGGAGTTGCCGTTTGAACGGGCGCACACCATTGGGCAGCAGGTGCGCGTGAAACTACATGGGTTTGAAGCGCCGTATGCAGGAGTTGTTTTTGCGCAGTATCCGGTGCGACTTCGACCAAGCTCATGTTCGCAGGGTTGTCTTCGTTAACACGCAAATAAAGCGCCTGGCCCCCCTGGAGTGTCCAAAATTGTCCGGGTGCTTCTTTGCTAAGGTGCCTTTTCTTTGCATCGTCGTACCCTGTTTGAATGGTGATTGAACCCGGCGCAGCGCAAAATTCGGAATAGCCACCACCTAGTAATGCGGTGTGAAAACGGCCTTCAAGGTATATATTGACGGGGTTCGTGTGCTCTGTGATTGCCTGGCGGTAAATGAAGATTCTGGTTTGCTGCTCAGGTGCAATTTGTGCCATCTGGAACTTGTCCCCAAATTTGAAAATGGGTGCAGGTGTCGATTTACGCGATGGCAGCTCTGGCACTTCGTTTGTTTGGGCGTGTAGGTCCGTCCAAGGGCCTGATATGCAGATCGCAAAAATTATCCAAAGAACTGCAGACTGCAATGATTGGAAAAGAGGTGCATAAGCACTAGCTTGACCCATGGTGATTTCTTTATTCATTATGTAAGAATAATTTTGATTAAAAATATCGTTATCAATATTATATCGA
>CANKNK010000201.1 GCA_947483455.1 Comamonadaceae bacterium
AATGAAAGAGAGAAAGCGCCACCCATCAGGGCGATCAGCAAAAAGATCAACTCGCCGGCATACATATTGCCGAACAGTCGCATGCCATGCGAAACCGTCTTGGCGACGAATTCAATCATCTGCATGGCAAAGTTAAAGGGGTACAGGAGAAAGTGGTCGCCAAAGGGCGCGGTGAACAACTCATGAATCCAGCCGCCCAGGCCTTTGATCTTCACGCAGTAGTAAATAGAGATGATGAGCACGCTCACCGAAAGGCCCATTGCCGCGGACAAATCAGCAGTGGGCACGACGCGCATATAAGCGTGGTGCGCGTCACCGCCATTGGCTGTGAACAGCACCTGCCAGAGCATCGGGATCAGATCTACCGGCAGCAAGTCCATGGCATTCATCATGAAAATCCAGATGAACACGGTCAAGGCCAAGGGGGCGACAAACTTTCGGCTTTCCGCGTTGTGCACAATGCTTTTCGCTTGGGCGTCAACCATCTCAACCAACAACTCCACTGCCGCCTGCAAACGCCCAGGAACGCCAGATGTCGCGCGGCGCGCCGCCATCCACATCACCAAGCAGCCAAGGACACCAAGGGAAATCGCCCAGAAAAGCGAATCCATATTGAACACCGTAAAGTCAACAATGCCACCCATAGGCTTGTTTTGCAAATGGGTAAGGTGATGGCCGATGTACTCACCGGCGCTCGGTCCATGTTCAGCTGACATATGTCCTTGGATCCTAGACTTGGTTTGACACTGGCGCTTTGGGCTTGTAGGCCAAGGTCAACCAGTGCACTTTCATCGTTAACACCAAGCCCACCAATAAAGCGGGCCAACTCAAATTCTTTACCACCCAAGGCGCGCCGAGCAGCATCGCTAGCGTCAAACCCACCTTGACCATCTCCCACACTAACAGAGCAGCCACACCGGACAATACGTTAATCGACGTAGGTTTTCGGCTCATACCGCGCGCCAGCAAGGCATTCGGCAGCACTACCGCAAACGCACCATACGCGACCGACCAGCCCCGTGAACTCACCAGTCCCGCGATCGCCGCAAAGACCAAGCCGCAAAGCGCTTGAAACGCCACGACTTGCCATGCTGACATACCCGGTTGCAGTTCGCGCAAGGCCTGGGCCTGCGCTGCATTGAGGGTAACAAAATCCTCTTCAGAATCTTCCTGCCAAGGGTCTTTATAACCCTCTAAAAATTCTGTCGTTTTTTTTGACACCTCGGTAAGCCCGAACATGCATGAGAGCCCACGAGTATATAACAACTTTACGAAACCTCCTGTTTTGGTGCGGGCCACCCTATGGCGCAGCGGGCTGGCCTGATAATGGGCGTATGAAAAATAGCCCTGATGTCTCCCAGACGACTCCGGCCACAGCGCTCACGCAAGCGGGCGACTCCTTGATTGATTACCCTTGTGACTTTCCGGTCAAGGTCATCGGCCAGCGCCACCCCGACTTTGTGGACACCATGATCCGCCTGGCACAAGACTTTGACCCTGAATTCGGTGCGCACAAGGTGGAGTTGCGGCCTAGTAAGACCGAGAAATACCTAGGTATCACCCTGATCGTGCGCGCCACGAGTCGTGCCCAGCTCGATGGTTTGTATTTGGCGCTGACCGGGCACCCGATGGTCAAGCTTGCCTTGTAAACGCCACCACCCATGAAGATCGTCATGCTGGGCCGGGTCGAATACCGACCCACGCTAGAAGCCATGCAGGCCTTCACCGCGTTACGCCAAGCGCATACCGCCGATGAGATCTGGGTCTGCGAGCATCCGCCCACTTTTACGGAAGGCATTTCCAGTCGCAGCGAGCATTTGCTGGCCGCCTCAGAAATACCGACGGTCCGGACCGACCGCGGTGGCCAGATTACCTACCATGGGCCCGGTCAGGTTGTCGCCTACCCCCTGATTGACTTGAGGCGTGCGGGCTATTTCGTCAAAGAATTCGTATTTCGCATTGAGGAAGCGCTGATCCGCAGCTTGGGCGTTTGGGGTATCACAGGACACAGAGTGCGGGGAGCACCCGGCATTTACGTCCGGCCACAAGATCCCGCTGGGCATAGCCGTTTGGCGCCCACGCTTACCAGTGCGGCACCGGATTTCAGCGGACTGGGCAAGATTGCAGCCCTGGGTATCAAGGTCAGTCGCCACTGCAGCTACCATGGTGTGGCACTGAACGTAGGCATGGACCTGACGCCCTTTGATTTGATCAATCCTTGCGGCTACGCAGGCCTGCAAACCGTTGATCTTTCTACAATCGGGGTCTCCATCGCCTGGGAGGAAGCCGCAGCCATACTCGCTGCGCGTTTGCAAAGCGCCCTGACCCCCTGAAAGTCCCCATGCCCTCTACCAGCCAGCCTAGCCCCGCCTACGACCCTTTGGTCAAGCAAAAAGCCGGCGCCAAATTGGCGCGCATACCGATCAAAGTGCAGGCCGGCGAAGTCTTGAAAAAGCCCGACTGGATCCGGGTGAAGGCAGCCTCGAGCGGTACCCGGTTTTATGAAATCAAGGACATTTTGCGGGCCAACAAGCTGGTCACGGTCTGCGAAGAGGCGTCCTGCCCCAATATCGGCGAGTGCTTTGGGAAAGGGACTGCCACTTTCATGATCATGGGCGACAAATGCACGCGGCGTTGCCCGTTTTGCGATGTCGGCCACGGACGGCCCGACCCTTTGGATACCCAGGAACCGGACAACTTGGCCCGTACTATTGCGGCCTTGCGGCTCAATTATGTGGTGATAACCAGTGTAGACCGCGACGATTTGCGCGATGGCGGTGCAGGCCATTTTGTGCAGTGCATTGAGAAAATTCGCGAACTTTCACCCACTACGCGCATTGAGGTGCTGGTACCCGACTTCCGAGGCCGGGATGATCGTGCCCTGAAGATTTTGCAAACCGCACCACCCGATGTGATGAACCACAATATTGAAACAGTGCCACGCTTGTACAAAGAAGCGCGGCCCGGTTCGGACTATCTTTTCTCCCTCAATTTGCTGAAGAAATTCAAAGTCCAATTTCCTGATGTTCCGACCAAAAGCGGTCTGATGGTGGGCTTAGGAGAAACCGACGAAGAAATTCTGGCCGTCATGCAAGACATGCGGGCCCACGACATTGATATGTTGACCATGGGCCAATACCTGGCGCCATCGAGCAGCCATCTGCCGGTGCGCCGTTATGTACACCCCGATACCTTTAAGCAGTTCGAAACCCAAGCCTACGCGATGGGATTCAAACACGCGGCCGTCGGCGCCATGGTGCGCTCGAGCTACCACGCCGACCGCCAGGCGCAGCACGTGGGTACTGCGCTGGGAACCGTCGGTAATTAGTGAGGAAGTTGGGAATTGTTGAGGAAATTCAGAAGTGCCACCTCAGGAAATGACCCTTGATCTCAATCGCAGCCAGTTGCCGTTTCCTGGAGATTGAAATGACCGCTGACACACGCTTTGTCGAACTAGCCCAGAAAATGGGCCATGATTTTGGTGGGGAAATCAAGATTGGCGGCAACTACACACCCGTGACCCAGGATGGCCATTATCTTTGGGTCAGTGGCCAGATTCCACGGGTAGGCGACAAAGTGCTGTATGTGGGCGCCCTTGGCGATGCAGTCAGTCTGATCCAGGGACAGGAGGCCGCCGCCATTTGTGCCATGCGCGCACTGGAATTATTGAGGCGAGTAGCTGGATCGCTTGATGCCATCTCATCTATTTTGCGCATCACAGTCTATGTGCGTTCGGTGGCCGATTTCACCCAACAAAGCGAAGTGGCCGATGGCGCTTCTGATGTTCTGGCTCATGTGCTGGGGCCGTGTGGGTTTCACGCACGCACATCGGTGGGTGTGTTGCAATTGCCCAAGGGTGCGGCTGTTGAGCTTGATGTGGTGGCGTCAACGACTTTGCGGTCCAGACAAAACCGATAGCCCTAAACGGGAAAACTAGCCCCAAACCCAAGCTCGCTAATTCCTGAAAATTTCTTCAAAGGCAGCTAACATTAAAAGGCGTCGCAAGGCTGACCTCGCAGCCATCGGTCGCGACACCACCATCTACAAACTGCAAGCTTTCACTTTGCTGATCGGGCTCAAAGTAATCTTTTTTTGCGTTCGCAATCAAGCATGCAAACCAAAGAAAAAGCCCGTTCAAGAACGGGCTTTTCTCGGCGGGCCTTGTGTGCCCTAGTGCCGGACCGACTTACGCCGCTGCCAACCAATACCCCGCGTTAAAGGGGCTGCTCATACGCAAGGCCAAGGGCGACACGTCAATTAAAAAATCGCCCGGCAGCTTTTCTGCCATGCCTGTTAACTCGGTTCCGGCTGTGCTTATGGCCTCGGTACCGCTG
>CANKNK010000202.1 GCA_947483455.1 Comamonadaceae bacterium
GTGGCGGTGTTTCATGCCTTCTCGCACATCGTGGCGCAAGCACGCCACGGGTTTGTGGTGCTCGATACCGCCCCCACGGGCCACTCCCTGCTCTTGATGGACGCTGCCGGCGCCTACCACCGGCAAATTCTCAGCACCTACCAGCAAACAGGCGGCGGTGCACTCAGCCTCATCACGCCCTTGATGCGCATGCAAGACAGAGACTACACCAAGATTATTTTGGTAACGCTGCCCGAAAGTACCCCGGTATCGCAGGCCGCAGCACTGCAAGAGGACTTGCGGCGCGCCAAGATAGAGCCCTACGCTTGGGTACTCAATCGCTCAGTGCTGGCGGCCCATCCCAGCGATCCGCTGCTGCGTGCCCGGCTGCAAGGCGAGCTTGCGCAAATCCGCCGTATCGAGGCCGGTCTGTCGTCCAACTTATTCGCTATCGCCTTCCAGCCCGAACCGCCGGTAGGCCTGCACGCACTGCGCAGTTTGCTGGCGCAATAGGCCTGCAATGGCATGCCTAAGCTTGCGCACCCGATGAAGCCATCGCTCCAAGGTTTGTCCAGCGCACAGGCCACACGGCAACTAGCCGCCGATGGGCCCAATGCCTTGCCCCCGGCCAAAAAGAGTTCTTTCCTTGGCCGCATAGGCCACATGCTGCATGAGCCTATGTTTGTGTTGCTGCTGGTAGCAGCAGTGCTCTACATCGTGTTGGGCGATTTGAACGAAGGGCTGGTATTGGCGGTGTTTGTGCTCGCGGTGCTGGGGCTCACGCTGTACCAGGAAGGAAAGTCAGCCAACTCGATCGAAGCCCTGCGCGCCATGCACCAACACCAGGCACGTGTGCTACGCGATGGCGCGGCGGTACGCATCCCGGCGAGCCAGGTGGTAGTGGGCGATCTGGTGCTCGTGGCCGAAGGCGACCGGCTTGCAGCCGATGGCGTATTGCTGGAAGCCGACAACATCGAGGTGGACGAATCGATGCGCACAGGCGAATCGATACCCGTGGCCAAGGCGGTCATGGCAGAGCCTGCGGCCCTGAATGCGCTTGTTTTTTCGGGTACCCATCTGGTGCGCGGCCATGGCATGTTCCGCGTCACTGCAACTGGCGCCCACACCGAAATCGGCAAGATCGGCAGCAGCTTAAGCGCATTAGCGTCCGAGGCAACACCGCTGCAAAAGCAAACCGCGCAGCTGGTGCGCGTGCTCGCCACGATTGGCTTGGGTTTGTGTACTGCCATGGTGCTTTTATTAGGCTGGCGCACCGGGCAGTGGCTGCCTGCCTTGTTGTCTGGCATTGCGCTCGCAATGGCCATGCTGCCGGAAGAATACCCGGTCGTGCTTGCCATCATCCCGGCGCTGGGCGCGCACCGCCTGGCGCAAATAGGTGTGCTAACGCGCCATATCAAGGCCATCGAAACCCTAGGCGCCACCAGTGTTTTGTGTACCGACAAAACCGGCACGCTGACCCAAAACTGCATGTCAGTGCAGGCCCTGGCTTTGGCGGCCCAAGGTGGAGTGCCGGGCGCGATGTTTACGCCTAAGCAAAGCGATACGCTGCCCCCAGACTTTGCGCCACTGGTGCAGCATGCGGTGCTGGCCAGTGCCCAGGCGCCGACGGATCCCATGGAAGCGGCCTTCCATGCCTTTGCGGCCCTTTCGCTAAACCCGCTAGACCCGTCCAAGGGTTTGTATGACGGATGGGTATTGGTGCAAAGCTATCCCTTGAGCACAGCGCTACGCGCCATGGCCCATGTATGGCAACACCCAGACAGCGGTGACTACGCAATTGCGGCTAAGGGCGCACCCGAAGCCATCATGCACTTGTGCCACATGGCAAGCGCTGAGCAAGACGCGTGCATGCACCAGGTCGATGGCATGGCAGCCCAAGGCCTGCGTGTGCTGGCCGTGGCCCGAGGACAGCACGCCGGTGGCCCTTGGCCCAAGGCGCAGCATGATTTTGATTTTCAATGGCTGGGCCTGATCGGTCTGGCAGACCCCTTGCGCGAGGAAGTGCCGCAGGCCATGGCGCAATGCCAGGCCGCTGGCATCCGGGTGATCATGGTCACGGGCGACCACCCTGCCACCGCGCAAGTAATTGCGCAACAAGCAGGCATGCCGCCCGGCGCGCTGCTGACCGGCGACGCCATCGAACTGCTCAGCGATAGCGCACTGGCCGATGTGATGCGCTCGGCCAGGGTATGCGCACGCATATCGCCGCACCAAAAGCTGCGCATCGTGCAAGCGCTCAAGCGCAATGGCGAAATCGTCACCATGACCGGCGACGGTGTGAACGACGCCCCCGCCTTGCGCGCTGCCCATGTGGGCGTGGCCATGGGCGCGCGCGGCACCGATGTGGCGCGCGAAGCCGCAGACCTGGTCTTGGTGGACGACAACTTCGCCTCCATCGTGCGCAGCATACGCATCGGGCGGCGCATCTATAGCAATTTGCAAAAGTCCATGGCCTATATTTTTGCCATTCATATTCCGATTGCTATGCTGGCCCTGGTGCCCATGCTGTTTGCGCTGCCGCCGCTTTTTTTGCCTCTGCACATCGCGCTTTTAGAAATGGTGATTGACCCCGCGTGTTCGCTGGCCTTTGAGAACGAAGCCGAAAGCGCCACAGCCATGACAAGCCCGCCGCGGGATACCCGCGCACCACTATTGAGTGCCCCCGCCATGGCACGAGCCAGCGTGCAAGGACTAGGGGTTTTGTTGTCTGCGGCCTTGGCCTACGGGGTATCCACGTGTTTACCGCAAACGGGCGATGCCCTTGGCCATTCGCGCACCATGGTCATGGTCGCCTTTGTGGTGGCCAATGGGTGGCTGATCTTTATTGCCAAAGCCCAAGGCAGCCCCCTGCTGCAAACCGGCAAGCCCGCCAACCGCGCTGCGGTGGTGATTGCCATCGGCACTGTCGCACTGGTGTTCCTGGC
This sequence comes from Comamonadaceae bacterium, assembly GCA_947483455.1. Taxonomy (GTDB): domain Bacteria; phylum Pseudomonadota; class Gammaproteobacteria; order Burkholderiales; family Burkholderiaceae_C; genus Allorhodoferax. Next base: position 2,925 of record CANKNK010000202.1, read on the forward strand.
CATCTACGTGCCATGGCTTGCGGCCCAGATGAAGTTTTACCCGCTGGGGCCGCAGGCGCTGACCCTGGCGATGGCCTGCGGCAGTCTGGGGCTTGTCGCGCGTATTGCCTGGGACACCCTGGCGGGTAGCGCCAGACCCGCTGGCTAGAATCCCACGAGGTACCCAAAGATTGGGCGCTACACAGCGGCCCTCGTGGCAGCTTGCCTTACCGCTTGCGGAGCCTTGATGAAACACGAACGCCAGGTCGCGCTGCTGAAACAGACTTTTGCCCATATTGACGCCAACACCACGCCTTTGTGGGACGCGCCCTATTGGAATCCAGCCGCGCGCTATACCTGCCCAGACCATTTCCAGCGCGAGCTAGCTACCCTGTTTGGCGGACAAATGCCGCTGCTGGCCGGGTTTTCGCCGGATCTGCCCGCCCCCGGTACCTGGTTCACCTGCGACCTGCCCAAGGCGCCCATTTTTTTGACGCGTACAGCAGACGGCAGCGTCAAAGCGTTTTTGAACATCTGCCGCCACCGCGGTTCACGCCTGCTAGGTTTTGAGTTGGATGCGCAAGGTCAGTTTGTGCAACACCGTGGCCAGGGGCAACACAGCTTTAGCTGCCCTTACCACGCCTGGACCTATGACAACCGCGGTACCTTAATTCGCCACGCCAACGACATGGGTGGCTTCGCCCAACTGCAAACGCAGATGGACTGCGGGCAGTTCAACCTGATAGAAGTGCCCTGCCTAGAAACCGGGGGCATGTTGTTGGTGCGGCCTCAGGGCAAGGAGCCTATAGACCCCGAGCGAGATACTTTCGGCATGCGCAGCCGCATGGAAGAATTTGGCTTTGGCAATTTTCATTTTTACCAAGAGGTGTTTTGGGACTTTGCCGCCAACTGGAAACTCTTGCTGGAAACCTTTATGGAGGGCTACCACATCGCGGCCCTGCACCGCAACACGCTGGCGCCGCGTTTTCGCTGCTACCCGGTGATTTACGAATGCTTTGGCCCGCATGCCCTGTTCCCGCTACCGCGCAAAAGCATTGACGCGCAGCGCGACTTGCCAGAGGCCCAATGGTCGGTGCTGAAACATGCTTCCACTATTTTTTCGGTCTCGCCCCATGCGGTGCTCAACATCCCCATGGACGGGCATATGGAGTTGTGGGATTTCCAACCGCTGGACGTGGGCCGCACGCGGGCGCGGGTACGGTTTTATATACCCCAAGCCATTGCTGATGAGGCTGATGCAGCGCGTTGGAACAAGAGTTGGAAAGTTTCCACCGAAGTGATATCCGGCGAAGACTTTACCCAGCAGCAAAACATCCACATCAACCTGGCCAGTGGCCGTTTGCCAGGCGTGGTGTTTGGCCAAAACGA
>CANKNK010000203.1 GCA_947483455.1 Comamonadaceae bacterium
GCAGCAGGCCGCGTTGCAAGAACGGCATGCGGTCGATGGCAATGCCCACGCAAAAGCCCAGGCCCGAGCCCAGCACCCAGCCCAGGGCCACGGCACGCACCACGGTTTGTACAAAGTCGCTTTGCAATGTGCCCATGTGCTCGCCAAAGGCTGCAGCGATCAGGCTGGGCGCGGGCAGCAGCACCCGCGGCACGTCCATCGCGACGGTCAGTAATTGCCAAAAATACAGCAGCCAGCCACCAAACAGCAGCGCCGAAGCGCTGGCGTAAATACGTGGCCCGTCGATAGCCGCTAAGCGGCGAATACCTCTGACGGCCAGCAGCGCCACGACCAGCGCGGCGCCCCAGAAAGCGCCGTCTTTGGGCGTGGCCGGGTCTGCCAGCGGTGAGAGCAGCAAGGCCCAGGCGCCTACTATGCCGGCCAGGACCACCAGCGCGCTCATGCGCAGATCGGCTTGCTTTGCATGTGCATTCATAGCTGCCTGCGCTTTCCAAGCACCAGGGCTTCGAGGGCGCCCATAGACGCAGTGAGCGCCAGACCGACAAAGGCCGACATCACCAGCGCGGACCAAATTTGCACGGTTTGCCCGTAGTAAGAACCAGTCAGCAAGCGCGCGCCCAGGCCTGCCTGCGCGCCGGTGGGCAGCTCAGCCACCATGGCGCCGACCAGGCCGGCGGCAATGCCTACGCGTAGCGCGGGAAACAAAAACGGCAATGCCGCGGGCAGGCGCAGCATCCACAAAGCCTGCCAGCGTGTGGCGGCGTAGGTGTGCATCATTTCGGTTTCAATCACCTGTGGCGAACGCAGGCCTTGCACCATGGCCACGGTGACCGGGAAGAAACACAAATACATGGCGATGACTGCTTTGGGCGCCACACCCGAAAAACCCATGGTGCCCAAAATCACCAGCACGATAGGCGCAATGGCCAGCACGGGGATGGACTGCGAAGCCACGATCCAAGGCAGCAGCGCTTTGTCCAGGGTGCGCGAATGCACGATGCACACCGACAGCACCAGGCCCAGCAGCGTGCCCATTACAAAACCGACCAAAGTGCTTTCCCCGGTCACGGCCACGTGAAACAGCAAATTGCGCGGCGAGGTGACAGGCCAGTCCACCAGGCTGCTGTAAAGGTCCAAGGCCACCTGATGCGGCGCAGGCAGCACCGGGCGCTGTGCCACCATGGTGGCAGCGACCAAGTCTCGCCAGGTCCAGGCGCCTTGGGGTTCGAGTACGCGCTCGATCGCGCCGGGCGCGTTCAGGTACACCGTCAGCGCATACCACAGGGCCAGCGTAAACAGCAGCACCACCGCAATCGGCAGGCCTTGTTCTGAAACGCGTTGGCCCCAGGAGGGCGGCGGCGCGCTAGTCGTGGTGGCCATCGGCGAGCGCCTCCCGTACTTGGTGGGCCATGTCCATGAACTCAGGGGAATCGCGCAGACCCAGGTGCCGCTCGTCGGGCAAGCTGGAGTCGATGACGCGCACGATGCGCCCCGGCCGGGGCGACATGACCACGATGCGGGTGGACAAATACACCGCCTCGGCAATCGAGTGCGTCACAAACACCACCGTGCGCCGCTCGCGCTGCCAGAGTTGTTGCAGTTGCTCGTTGAGCCGGTCGCGGGTGATTTCGTCCAGCGCGCCAAAGGGCTCGTCCATCATCAGGATGCGCGGCTCAAAGGACAGGGCGCGCGCAATCGAAGCGCGCTGTTGCATGCCGCCCGAGAGTTGCCAGGGATATTTGTTTTCAAAACCGGCCAGGCCCACGCGGGCCAGTTGTTCGCGGGCTATCGCATCGCACTGGGCAGCGCTTTTGCCCTGGATTTGCAAGGGTAGCTTCACATTGCCCAGCACCGTGCGCCAGGCAAACAGCGCCGGCGCCTGAAATACATAGCCATAGGCCCGCGCCAGCCGCGCCTCGTGCGGCGATACGCCGTTGACCTGTACCGTACCCGAGGTGATGTGCTCCAGGTCGGCAATCACGCGCAGCAGCGTGGTCTTGCCACAGCCCGAGGGGCCGATGAGCGAGACAAACTCGCCCGGCGCAATCGTCAGGTCGATATCGGCCAGGGCATGGACGGGCGCTTGGTGGGGGTTGTAAATCAGCGAGGCTTGGCGCACTTCTACGGCAGGAACCGGAGCAGGGCTGGGCGCGGGGGATGCGGTCATGGAGCAACAGTCTTAATCAAAAACGCGGAATCGAGTCATGGCGGTAGGCGGTGCTGCTCGGGCGGCCCGGAATGTGCAAAGTGCTGGTATTGGCCGGCGCTTGCGCCAGCAGTTTGCCACGCCGGTATACCCGCAAGCGCGTGGCGCGCAGGCGCAGGGCTTCCACCGGGTCGCTGGCTTGTAGCAAAACCAGGTCGGCATAGCAACCTGCGGCGATGCCATAGCCCTCCAAACCCAGGGCGCGCGCGGGGTGGGAGGTGACGGCTTCAAAGCATTGGGCCATGGCCGCTTGGCTGGTCATCTGGCCTACGTGCAAGCCCATGTGCGCCACTTCCAGCATATCGCCGCTGCCCAGCGAGTACCACGGGTCCATGGCGCAGTCCTGCCCGAAGGACACGTTCACACCAGCGGCCAGCAACTCGGGTACGCGGGTCATGCCGCGGCGCTTGGGGTAGCTGTCGTGCCGGCCTTGCAAGGTGATGTTGATCAGCGGATTGGCCACCACATGCAGCCCGGCCTCAGCGATCAGGGGAATGAGTTTGCTGACGTAGTAGTTGTCCATGCTGTGCATGGACGTAAGGTGCGAGCCGGTGACGCGGCCTTGCAGGCCCAGGCGTTGCGTCTCAAACGCCAAGGTTTCCACATGGCGCGAATGCGGATCGTCCGACTCGTCGCAATGCATGTCCACCCGCAGGCCGCGCTCTGCGGCCAGTTCACACAAGAGCTTAACGCTGAGCGCGCCGTCGGCCATGGTGCGCTCAAAGTGGGGAATGCCGCCGACCACGTCCACACCTTTGTCCAGTGCGCGCTTTAAGGTGTCCATGTGCTCTTGCGGACCGCTCTTGCCACGCAACACGCCGTCTTGGGGAAAGGCCACCAACTGCATGTCGATATAGGGCGCCACCCGGCGCTTCACTTCCAGCAGCGCATCCACGGCCAACAAGCGTGGGTCGCACACATCCACATGCGTGCGGATAGCCAGCAGGCCTTTGCCGACGGCCCAATCGCAATACGCCATGGCGCGGCCTACCAAGGCCTCGTGCGTGAGATGGGGCTTGAGTTCGCCCCACAGTGCAATACCTTCGAGCAGCGTGCCCGAGGCGTTGACGCGTGGCAGGCCGTAGCTCAGGGTGGCGTCCATGTGAAAGTGCGCATCGATAAACGGCGGGCTGAGCAACTGGCCTTGTGCATCTACGGTTTCATGCGCCGGGGCTTGTAGGCCGGGCGACACTTGCACAATGCGGCCATCTTGCACCGCGACCGACATGTCGCTGCGGCCATCGGGCAGGGTGGCGTTGTGAATCAGCAGGTCCAGCATTTAACGTTCACCTTTACGGTAGGGTTTCATCAAGGCTTGCGGATAGCTCGCTTTGCGTGCCACCAGCACCAGTGCCAAGATCGAAAGTACATAGGGCAGCATGAGGTACATCTGATAGGGTAGCACCGCTGCCCCGGATTGTTGGAGGCGCAGTTGCAGTGCATCAAAAAATGCGAACAGCAATGCGCCTAACAAGGCTTTACCCGGACGCCAGGACGCAAACACCACCAGCGCCACACAAATCCAGCCGCGTCCGTTGACCATGTTAAAGAAAAAAGCGTTAAACGCCGACAGCGTGAGAAAGGAGCCAGCCACGCCCATCAATGCCGAGCCTAGCACCACCGCGCCGGTCCGTACGCCCACCACCGACACGCCCTGTCCTTCGGCAGCCTGCGGGTTTTCGCCCACCATGCGCACGGCCAGACCCACCGGTGTGCGGTACAGGACATAGGCCACCACGGGCACCGATACCAAGGCCAGCAAGGTCAGTGCGGTTTGTTCTGCCAGGACGGGAATCCCAAGCCAGTCCATTTCCTGGAAGGGCGTGATAGTCGGTGGTGTGGACACCTTGGGGAAACTCACGCGGTAGCCAAAATAACTCAGCGCAGTGGCCAGCAAAGTAATGCCCAGGCCCGATACATGTTGCGATAGTGCCAGGACCACGGTCAGGAACGCGTGCAACAAGCCCAGCACCGCGCCAGTGGCTGCAGCCACCAGCACCCCGCCCCACAGCCCCGCACCTAAATAAACGGCCAACCAACCGGTAAAGGCCCCGGCGACCATGATGCCTTCAATACC
>CANKNK010000204.1 GCA_947483455.1 Comamonadaceae bacterium
CTTACGCCGCTGCCAACCAATACCCCGCGTTAAAGGGGCTGCTCATACGCAAGGCCAAGGGCGACACGTCAATTAAAAAATCGCCCGGCAGCTTTTCTGCCATGCCTGTTAACTCGGTTCCGGCTGTGCTTATGGCCTCGGTACCGCTGTTTGCCTGATTCGCCCGTTCTGCTTGGCTGGTTTGTGCAGAACGGGCTACAGAAAAGAATAGAAGCACCTAAAGGGTATCTTTCGATCCGCCCAATAATCGGCGGTATCGCGAAAGATATCCAGCAACTGTTCGCGGGCCTCTTTGTCGAACTTGACGTTGGCCGGAATGTGTTCCAAGACGGCTACAAAACCGGGCTGAGGGCCTGATTTGTGCAGCGGATCGGTCATGTTGTCGTACAAGGCGTCAAAGTTCTTGCTGGCATTGGGTGACAGCATGAACTGGGCGCCGATCATGTCCAAAACATCTTGCTTGGTCTGGGCGCTGCCCAGATTGGCATATAGAAAATGCTGGCCCAAATCTTGGGCCGCATCCTGCAGGTCCGACACGCGAAAAGCGCGTATCGATTGAACGATATTCGTTCTGACAGTTCGAAGTGGCGTGTCCATCCCCGATTCACTTTCTCAAAAAAACAAAAAAACTCAGGGCACGATCTTGCGAAAACTCGCATAGTGATCGGCCGTGTAGTAACAAGCTTCAGGCGTTGTTGCAGGTCCACCACACACAATTCTTCGGGCTCCGCGACTGCGCTCCCCCGGGGTTCGAACGGTGTATTCCCGGTAAAAACCACGTTTATGTGGCGGAAGCAAACGCTCCCGGTTACCGAAAATCACGCCGTCTTTATCAAAAGGAAATGGCCCACCTTTTCGAATGTTGCGGTAAGTCTCCAAGCCCTGTGCCGGCAATTCCTGCTCAGACATGCTGGCACCCGGGGCTGCGAAGTCCTGTTGTGCAGGTGCAGCAAACGCTATCAGCAAACTGCTACTGAGCAGCAAGAACTTGGCAAGGTAGGACGCTAGATTCCACCATCTGGGAAAAGCTCGGCCTCCCCACATAGGTTTCGACAACGAATAGGTCACCGAAAACACCTTAAAAACCTGTCAACAATCAAAAAAAACACCAAAAACCCTCAATCCGATTGTCTCCCATCTGTTGGGAAAAGGCAATAACCCAGACGCCCGAACGGCCAAAAATATCAGGGTTTGCACTTAAGGGCTTTTGCTAGGTCCAGAAAACTAGCCTTGGCAGGGTTTTCACCCGAAAATAGTCATCCGATCAGAATTTGGATGACTATTTAGTCGGGTTTTCTGGCTCCAAAGCCTCGATCGCCGCGGCGGCTAAGGCCTTGCTTTGTGGTCCGCGCACCGCCGCATGGCCACGGATGCTGACGAAAAATGCATTTTCTCCCCGCCCGGCGGCGGCATCCATCAAAGCAATCAGCGTGGCGAAGTGGACCTCGGTGGACTCCTGCTCGGTGCTGCCGAAACGGCAGGCGAAATCCCAGTAATCGCTTCCTGCTGGCAAGGGCGCCCGGCGCTGGCGTGCCACATATTTGCGCACCGTGTGCTTGCTGGCGTCCAGCCAGCGCTCGCGTGCACGCCCAGGGAGATCCAATTGGAAACTTTGCTTCACACACGTACTCTTTATAAAAATAGGCTGCGCCCGGAGGGCGCGGCATGGACTTCAGCGGTTGGCGTTGGCGTCGGCCACCGTCAGCGCCGTCATATTGACGATGCGGCGTACTGTGGTGCTGGCCGTCAGCACATGCACCGGCTTGGCCGCGCCAAGCAAAACCGGCCCAATGGCAATATTGCCGCCGGCAGCGGTTTTGAGCAGGTTGTAGGCGATATTGGCGGCATCGATATTGGGCAAGACCAGCAAATTGGCATCGCCCAAGAGGGTGGAATTGGGCATGAGTGTCAGCCGGGCATGGCCATCCAATGCCACGTCGCCATGCATTTCGCCATCTACTTCAAGCCAGGGCGCGTCACGGCGCAGGATTTCCAGGGTGTGGCGCATCTTGACGGCGCTGGGCTCATTGCTGCTGCCGAAATTGGAATGGCTGAGCAAGGCGGCTTTGGGCTTGAAGCCAAATCGCATCATTTCTTCAGCCGCCATGATGGTGATTCGCGCCAGCTCAGCGGCATTGGGGTCGTAGTTGACGTGGGTATCGACCAAAAACAACTGGCGACCCGGCAACATCAGTCCGTTCATACACGCATAAATAGGCACATCGCCGCTACCACCTTGGCGTTTGCCAATGACCTGGTCGATATAGCCCAGGTGCAGGGCGGTAGTGCCCCAGGTTCCGCAGATCAAACCGTCCACATAGCCTTTGTGCAGCAGCATCGAGCCGATCAGGGTCAGGCGGCGGCGCATTTCAATTTTGGCCACCTGCACTGTCACGCCTTTGCGCTCGGTCATACGGTGGTAAGTCTGCCAAAAGTCGCGGTAACGCTCGTCGCTTTCCACGTTGACTACCGCGTAGTCCTGACCTTCGCGTAGGCGCAGCCCGAATTTTGCGACGCGCTCGGCAATGATGGCGGGCCGGCCAATGAGCGTGGGCATGGCAATGCCCTCATCGACAATGATTTGCACCGCACGCAGCACGCGCTCATCTTCGCCCTCGGCAAAGGCAACGCGCTTTTTCAAGCCGTTTTTGGCCGCCGCAAAAATCGGCTTCATGGTGGTGCCCGATGCATAGACAAAGCTTTGCAACTGCTCGCGGTACGCCTGCAAATCCTCTACCGGGCGCAAAGCCACGCCACTGTCAGCGGCTGCCTTGGCCACCGCCGGCGCGATCTTGATCATCAGACGCGGATCAAAGGGCTTCGGGATCAAGTACTCCGGGCCGAAAGCCAGTTGCTCGCCTGCATAAGCAGCGGCCACCACTTCGCTTTGCTCGGCCTGCGCCAATTCGGCGATGGCATAAACGGCTGCGATTTCCATCTCCACCGTGATGGTCGATGCACCGGCATCCAGTGCGCCCCTGAAGATATAGGGAAAACACAAAACATTGTTGACCTGGTTGGGGTAGTCGCTGCGCCCGGTGGCCATGATGGCATCGTCACGCACAGCCTTGACCTCTTCGGGCAAGATTTCAGGCGTAGGGTTGGCCAGCGCGAAAATTAAAGGACGCGGCGCCATGCTTTGCACCATGTCGGGCTTGAGCACACCGCCAGCGGACAAGCCTAAAAACACATCGGCCCCCACCATGACGTCGCGTAGTGTGCGGGCATCGGTTTTTTGGGCGAACTCGATTTTGTCCGCGTCCATCAATTCGGTACGGCCTTCATAGACAACACCTGCCAAATCGGTGACGAAAATGTTTTTGCGCGGCACACCCAGTTTGACCAACAAGCTCAGGCAAGCCAGCGCGGCGGCACCTGCGCCGGAGGTGACAAGCTTGATGTCCTTGAGTTCTTTACCCACTACTTTGAGGCCATTGAGGATCGCCGCACCAACAACGATGGCGGTTCCATGCTGGTCATCGTGGAACACCGGAATTTTCATGCGCTCACGCAGCTTGCGCTCGACGTAAAAACAATCTGGTGCTTTGATGTCTTCTAAGTTGATACCGCCGAAAGTGGGCTCTAGCGAGGCGATGATGTCCACCAACTTGTCCAGGTCGTGCTTTTCATTGATTTCGATGTCAAACACATCGATGCCAGCGAATTTTTTAAACAAAACCGCCTTGCCCTCCATCACCGGCTTGGCCGCCAGGGGGCCAATATCGCCCAGGCCGAGCACCGCCGTACCGTTGGTAATGACCGCAACCAGGTTGCCGCGGCTGGTGTACTTGAAGGCGTTATTGGGGTCTTTGACAATTTCTTCGCAGGGTGCAGCAACACCGGGCGAATAGGCCAGCGCCAGATCATGCTGGTTGACCAGTTGCGTCGTCGGCGCGATAGAGATCTTGCCTGGGTTGGGATATTGGTGGTATTCCAGCGCGGCACGTCGCAGTTCGGCCCGCTTATCAGCCGCCTGCGCATCGGCAGCCTGGGGGGGAGAGGTGGGTGCGTCGTGGGCCATCGTACTTCCTTATGCGCCAATCGGCATGATTGCAGCCGGGGCTATCTGCGTGTGAGGGAGCCGATTGTAGTCAGGGGGGTTGCTGGGGATGTCTGAACGCGCTGGCTGGACAAGCGTTTTGCAGCCTGCCCTTAAGGTAACGGCCCCATTCGGTTACAGCACCGTGGCTTTGGCCAACTCCATGCGCCTCGAGCTTTGCTTACCCGTCAGCACAAAGCCGCGCTGCTGCCCCGCCTCGTCCACAAAGCGCCATGCGCCA
>CANKNK010000205.1 GCA_947483455.1 Comamonadaceae bacterium
AGGTATTACCACTATACGAACCCCGCACAGAGCAAGCACTGGTGGAGAGGGCTGGATTCGAACCAGCGTACTCGTAAGAGGGCAGATTTACAGTCTGCTGCCATTAACCACTCGGCCACCTCTCCAAACGTGAGCCCGCGATTATGCCACGGTATCGCCCATGCGGACAAGCTGGCGGCTTGCGACGTCTTGCAAGGCCCAGCGCACTCGGTGTCTGTGTAGGCCAAATCCCGGGACCGGGCCGCCGCCAGCTGGCCAAGCAAACCCATCGGAACAAGAAACCTTTAGGTTTTCGCCATTTCAATGCACCATTTTTGTGCACGAGAAAAATGGCTGCAGCCGATAAATGGTTCGGAACCTCGAAGCGCAGACAAAGGCGAGGGGTGGTTGGCGCAGAGCACCAGATGGCGACTTTCGTCGATCAGGTTTCGCTTTTTCTGCGCTGCAGCGCCCCAAAGCAAGAAGGCCACACGCCGGGGACCGGCAGATACCTGCGCGATCAAGGTGTCCGTCAGGGTTTCCCATCCCCGGCCTTGGTGGCTGTTGGCCTGACCTTCTTCGACCGTCAGGCAGGTATTCAGGAGCAAGGTACCTTGTTGCGCCCACGCAACAAGGCTGCCGCCGGGTACGGGCATGGCCGGCCAAGCTTCGCCCAGATCACGCTGGCGCTCTTTGAAGATGTTGCGCAGTGAGGGCGGAAGCGGCTGGCCGGGCGCAACGGAAAAGGCCAAACCCTCGGCCTGGCCGCGCCCGTGGTAGGGGTCCTGGCCCAAGATAACGGTGTGCACTGCCTGCAAAGGCGTCAGCGCCAAAGCGCGCAGCGGCTGGGGCGGAAACACCTGCGCGCCCTGTTCTATCCGCCGCTTCAAAAAAGCGAGCAGGCCCTGGCCCTCAGTGGTATTGAAAAAGCGAGCGACCGCTGGCTGCCAATCCCCCGCTACCGGCCAGTGCCCGGGGTCGGCAGTTTGCAAACACGCCGTAGCGGCTTCCTCGGGGAATAAATCCACGGCCTCAGGCGAACAAGGCAGACAGGGCCAGACCAGGGTCCGGCGCGCGCATGAAGGCCTCGCCCACCAAAAACGCGTTGACGCCCGCAGCACCCATGCGCAAGACGTCGTCGCGCTGCAATATGCCGCTCTCTGTCACGACCAGCCGATCCGCAGGCACCATAGCGCGCAGCTGCAAAGTGGTATCCAGCGAGACCTCAAAAGTTTGGAGGTTGCGGTTGTTGATGCCAATGAGCCGCGTCTTGAGCCGCAATGCACGCTCCATCTCCGGTTGATCATGCACTTCGACCAGTACGGCCATGTCCAGGCTACGGGCAATGGCCTCCAGCTCCTGCATGTGCGCGTCGTCTAGGCAGGCCGCAATCAACAGCACGCAATCGGCACCCATGGCGCGCGACTCGTAAATTTGGTAGGCATCGACCATGAAATCTTTGCGCAGCACGGGCAAATGGCAGGAGGCGCGGGCTTGTTTGAGGTAATCCACGCTGCCCTGAAAAAATTGCACATCGGTGAGCACAGATAAACACGCAGCGCCATGTTCAGCGTAGCTTTGGGCAATGTCTGCGGGAACAAAGTCCTCGCGCAGCACGCCTTTGGACGGGCTGGCCTTTTTGACTTCCGCAATCACGGCCGGCTTACCCGCCGCAATTTTGGCGCGCAGGCTTCCCTCAAAGTCGCGCGTGAGCACACGCGAGTGCGCGTCAGCACGCACCGCCGCTAGCGGTTTGCGCTTTTGCGCTGCGGCGATTTCCTCGCGCTTGACCGCTACGATTTTGTCCAGGATGTCACTCATGTTTGCTTTCGTGCGGTCAGGCCGCGCTTGGGTGTGAACTAGCTCTCGATCACGCTAGGGGCTTAAGCGCCCGCTGCTTGGAAGGTCTGGGTAAACGCAACCAGGGCCTGCATTTTCGCCTTGGCCTGGCCCGAGGCAATGACGGCGCGGGCGCGCTCAACGCCTTCGGCCATGGTGGAAGTTACATTGGCCGCGTACAGCGCCACCCCGGCATTGAGGGCCACGATATCGCGCGCCGCGCCGGGCTGGTTGTCCAGCACCGACATCATCATGGCCATGGACTCCTGGGCGGTTTCCACCCGCAAGGCGCGGTTGCTGGCCATGACCAGGCCAAAGTCTTCCGGGTGAATTTCGTATTCGCTGATCTGCCCCTTGCGCAACTCGCCTACCAGTGTGGCGGCACCCAGGCTCACTTCATCTAATCCGTCGCGACCATAGACCACCACGGCGTGCTCCGCGCCTAGACGCTCCAAGGCGCGTACCTGAATGCCGACCAAATCGGCATGGAAAACGCCCATCAAAATATTGGGCGCGGAGGCCGGGTTGGTGAGCGGTCCCAGGATGTTGAAAATCGTTTTGATGCCCAACTCGCGGCGCACCGGCGCCACGTTTTTCATCGCTGGATGGTGGTTGGGCGCAAACATAAAGCCCACGCCATGCGTTTCTATGCATTGGGCAATCGCAGTGGGGGGCAGATGGATGTTCAGGCCCAGCGCCTCGAGCACATCGGCGCTGCCGCTTTTGCTGCTGACGCTGCGTCCGCCGTGTTTGCTGACTTTGGCGCCTGCAGCAGCGGCGACAAACATGGAGCACGTGGAAATGTTGAAGGTGTGCGAGCCATCGCCGCCGGTTCCGACAATGTCTACCAAATGCTTTTTATCCGCCACCTCCACCTTGGTGGCAAACTCGCGCATCACCTGTGCCGCAGCGGTAATTTCGCCAATCGTCTCTTTCTTCACACGCAAGCCGGTAATCAAGGCAGCCATCATGACCGGCGACATGTCGCCCGACATAATTTGACGCATTAAATGCAACATCTCGTCATGGAAGATTTCGCGGTGCTCGATGGTGCGCTGCAAAGCTTCCTGAGGCGTGATTTTGGTGGGGACTGCGGGAATGGGTGACATCGCAAAAACTCCTAAGACGAAGAAGGCGCATCCGAGAGCGCCAGTTGAATTCCAAAAGCCGTGAACATGCATGCCGCGACACCGTCAAGTACCCGCATCGCCGAATGCAACAGTGCCACGCGACGCGCCATCCAGGCCGCACCCCAGGCATACGCACTACTCACCAGCAAACCATTTGCGGTGAACAAAATACCCAGCGCCAAAAAGTACAGCGGCTTGTCCTCGGAATGAACAGGAATGAACTGCGGCACAAAGGCCAGAAAAAAAAGCGCTACTTTGGGGTTAAGCACATTGGTGGCAAACCCTTGCAAAAAAACACCGCGCGCGCTGACCATGCTGTGCACGGCTACCTCGGCGAAAAAGGGCTGGGCCGTGGGCGCTAAGGCGCAACGTAACAGGCCCCAGGCCACGTACAAAAGATAGGCCGCACCCAGCCACTTCAGCATCGCAAATGCCTGGCTCGAGCCCGCCAGCAAGGCACTCAAACCTAAAGCCCCGGCGCTGACATGCACCAAGCATCCTGCCGCTACGCCCAAGCCCGCCAGACAGCCTGCGCGCGCGCCGGCACGCAAAGCATGGCGCACCACCAACAAAACATCCGGCCCGGGCGTCAGGTTGAGCACAATGCCCGCCAGTGCGAACAAAACAAGATGATGGCTTTGCATGGTGCAGGCTTCTTGCGCGCTTAGGCCTTAAAAAAGGCGCGGGTCGCGGCAATCGCCTTCTCGACCCCAGCGGCATCGACATCCAAATGGGTGACGAAGCGCAATCGGTACAGACCAGTGGCACGCACACCACTTTGCTGCAAGTGCCCCATCAATGCCGCCGACTGCTGACGGGCTGCGCCTTGCAAGTCGACAAACACAATATTGGTATGCGGCGCTTCCACCGCCAGGCCTTCTATTCCCTGCAAGCCTTGGGCTAAGCGCTTTGCCAAAGCATGGTCGTCGGCCAGACGCTCAATATGGTGGTCCAGCGCATGCAAGGCCGCTGCAGCGAGCACACCGGATTGGCGCATCCCGCCACCGAGCATCTTGCGCACTCGGTGCGCCCGGCCAATAAACTCCCGGCTGCCGCACAAAGCCGAACCGACCGGTGCGCCCAGCCCCTTGCTAAAACACACCGACACACTGTCAAAACACTGCGCAATCCGACGCGCTTCCTGCTGGGCCGTGCTGCCTGTTATGGCCGCTTGCGCCACAGCCGCGTTAAACAAGCGCGCCCCGTCCAGATGGCGCATCAAGCCCTTGTTCTGCGCTAATTGTGTGGCCGATTGCACATAGTCAAAGGACAACAACTTGCCACCCAAAGTATTTTCAAGACACAACAGACGCGACTTCGCAAAGTGCGCG
>CANKNK010000206.1 GCA_947483455.1 Comamonadaceae bacterium
AAGCAACTTCGAAATGCGCCAGCCCGAGCGCGCAAGCGAGGACGGCGAGGCGCCGGTGCGTTCGTATTTCACCCAAGCGCCGGCAGCGCCCAGCGCTACACCAACCCCGGCGGCAGCGCATGCCGATGCGCCCACGCACACGACAGCGCAAGCTGGCGCAACCCCACAGGCTAGCGCACAGCCAGAGGCGGCTCCTCAAGCCGTAACGCACAGCCAGGCAACGCCACCGGCCGCAGCGCCAGTGATCAGTGCGGCAGCGGCGACTGCGGCTTCCGTTGCGCCCGCAGCGCCGGCCATGCCCGCAGTGAGTACCTTTGTGTTGCCGGTTGAAAATCTGGTGACCGTGGCGCAAAGCTCGGGTTTGCAATGGGTGAACTCGGATCCGCAAAAAATCGCCGCAGTACAGGCAGCGATTGCAGCAGAACCCGCACCGGTGCATGTGCCGCGTGAGCGTCCTGCCGCCGTGGTGCTGGACGATGCGCCGCTGGTTTTGGTAGAGACCAAGCGCGACTTAGGTCAGATGCAATTGCCTATCGCCTAGGGTTCGGCCGGCAGCTTGCTCCGCCGCAAGGAATAAAGGGCACTTCGGTGCCCTTTATTTTTGTTCATCAAAAATGCGCGCAGACCAACTTAGCGCTTGGGCGCGATTAACCTTTTTGCTGCTCCAGCGAAACCAGTATGCGCTGCGCATCCCCCTTGATTTGAGGATCAGGGCTGGTGGCTATGCATTGGCGCAGCAGGTGCTGGGCCTTGCCCCACAAACTTAGGCGCACACACATCACCGCACACAGGTATTGCAATAGTGGGTCGCGCGCCTGGGCGCGCTGGGCAGCCTCGATGCGCGACACCCACTTGACCTCAGGGGCTTCGTACTGGGCCAACAGGCCCGTCTCCAAAACACGTACCAATCGCATACGCTGCAAGGGGCTTAAGGCCTTCGGGTCCTGGACCATGCGCTCCCAAACTGGCAGCAACCATTGGCGCGATTGCTCGGCATCGCCGCCCTTAGCCAGCCAATGCTTAGCCATCCCTAGGGCAACATCGGGTATGGTGCGCTCTTCTTCGTCGAGGAAGTCCCAAGCCGTCAATATCTGACCGGTATCCTGCCCGGCGTGCAAAAGCTCCAGCGCCAGCGCCTGCGAGATGCTGGCACCGTTGCTCAAAGAGATCGCGCGGTGCTTCACGAGCAAGCGCACTGTTTCTAGAGCGACCGCGTTTTCGCCTTGCATTCGTGCGACCCGAAAGCGCAATCGCAGCGCCACGGTGCGGCGGGCGGCACCTTGGGGCAGCCGCTCTAGCCATTGGGCGGCAGCAGGTGCATCGTGGTCGTCCAAGGCCCAGCGCGCGGCGCGCATATAGAAACCTTCTTGCGTACCACTGACTTCCGGGATATTCAACAACTCAGTCGCCTGATGGAAATGTGTATCGCGCAAGCTATGGTCCTGCACGGCATGCGCACTCTCTGCCGCTAACAAATGCAATATGGCCTGGATGCGCAGACTGCGACCCGGCAATTCATCTTTCGCATCGGCGCGCGTGTGCATGGCCAGCGCATACTCGGCCGCTTTGCGCGCACGCACGAAACGGCCCGCCACCAAATGCACCAAGGCATCGACGAGCGAGCTTTGCACCAAACGCTCTTTTTGCTGCAAACGCCATCGTCGCGCCTGACCAGGAATGCCAGCAAAAGCATCCAAGGCACCCAGCGCCAGGTGTAAAACGACAAACAGCGCCAGCAAACCCAAGAGCACTAAGTTGAGCGACAAGTCCACCCGGTAGGGCGGCCAAAAAAAGGTTACCGTACCGGGGTTGCCAGCGGCAAACAAGGCACTGCCAACGGCAATGCCGAACAATGCCAGCAGCCACAATACCGCGCGTACCACCTTAGCGCCCCGCGGCCGCAGTAGAGAGCGCCGCCAGGGTTTCGTCCACCCGGGGCACATCTAAGTTGCGCATCTTGGTCTGCACTTGCTGCAAGAGTGCCACAGCGGTTTGTGTTTTACGCGACTGCGGCGCAAAGTAGCGCGTCAGGCTCTCATAGGCTGTGCCCACATCGGCGCGGGCGGGCGCGATCTGGCGGGCCATCAGACCCAGGCGCGCATTGAGCACCCGTAGTTTGAAATTTTCGCGTACAAAAAATGATTGTTCGGGCGATAAAAGCGCGGCCTCGGGCTCGTTTATTTTGCTTACGCGCACCAGGCTTTTTGCCTCCTCGCGCAGCACCGCCAGCACGCGCAACCACCAGTCCCCGACCGCTTCTTGGGGTTTGCGCGCCAAGGTGTCCGGCGGCGGCGCTTGACCCACCGCATTGGCCAGCGGCAACTCATCGGCCAGCAATACCAATTCATCGAGTTGCAGCAACAAGGACGGTGTGTCCGACAGTGGCGTGTTTTGCACGCGGGCGACATCGCGGGCAATGGCGCGTTGCAGTGGGGCAAGCCGAGGCTGCGCGGCGCGCCCTAGGCGTACATCGGCCATCTTCAGCGCAGACACCAAGGGCTCAATACTGCCGGTCAGTTGCGCTTGCTGTTGCGCCAGGCGCACTGCCGCTTCAATATCGACCACCAGATTTTCGTCACGCGAGCGCGAGAGGCTTTGGATAAGCTCTTCCACCTGCGCGCGCTGCAGCGCCACTTCGGTGAGTTTGGCATCGGTGACGGCGAGCTTGGCGGCCGTTTCCATGGCCAAATCGCGCGCCTGGTGGGCACTGGTTTTGGCGTCGGTACTTTGGCCTAAGGCATCGGCACTTTGGCGTGCCAAATTTTCCTGCATGGCTTGTACTTTTTGCCATAGGAGCACGCAGGCCCCCAAGGCCACGACCGCGACTACGGCGCTGAGATAGAGCCACCAGCCGGTCTGTTGCTTAGGCTGCGTGGACGCAAGTGCAGGCGCTGGCGACTCAGGTGGAGTTGCTTCATCGGCGGCAAGGTTCATGCGAGCGATTCTATCGACGCGCATAGCGCGGCCAGGCCCGGCCTGGCCAGCGCCACCTTGCCAAAACCGGCCAAGCGCGCTGCTTGTGCGATGCGGGCATGCGTGGCCACCGCCTTAGCCCCGGCCCAGGTCTGGCCCGGAAAAGCTGCGAGCAAATTGCTCAGCGCCTCAGCGCTACTCCACACCCAAACGTCATGGCCTTGTAGTGACTTTTCCACGATGGCGCGCTGCTCGGCAGTCCACTGCGGCGGCCTGCGGGCATAAGCGACCACATAGTCCACTTGCGCGCCACGCGCTTGCAATTGCACTGCCAGCCAGTCGCGCCCCTGGCCGTTGGTACTGGCAGTTGCGATGGCATCGGCCGATTCGCTGGCCTTGTCGCCCCGCACGATCAGGATGCGCGTACCTGCCTGAATTTGCGGCTCCACCTGCAACCACAAGGCTTCCGAGTCCAGACTTTGCGAGGTTGGCGCAGGCATATCAATATGCCTTGCCGGCACCCCTTGCGCCAGCAAGGCTGCACGGCTTCCTGGCCCTGTCACCCAAACGCGCGGAGCTTTGTTTGCCGCCTCCCCCCACAGACTAGGCACCTCTGTGGGCCGGGTAGCAAAAAAATGACTCACTGCATTACTGCTGACAAACATCAAAGCGTCATACTGCGCTACGTCCTTCCAAGCCTTTGCCAATGGCGTCCGGTCCGTAACGGCCACGATGTCAATCATCGGCAAGGCCAAAGCGCTGATACCACGTTGCTCGATTTGCGCCACCCAGGCAGTGGCTTCTTGGCCCGGGCGGGTAACGATGGCGCGAACGGCGTGGGCCACCATCAGTGGGCGTGCTTGGCCACACCGGATTGCAGCGCCTGGGCCACTTGTGTGCCCAGTGCTTCGGCCTCGGCCAGGGTGTACACAGCCGCCTGGCCGTTGACTTGCACCAGGGGCTGTACGCCCTCGGGGTCACCCCATGCAGCATGCAATTGCAGGCTGTCGCCGGTAAATGTGGCATGCGCAGCCAAGGGCATAGAACAACTACCCCCCATCAAGCGGCTGACCATGCGTTCCGCAGAAACGGCCAAAAACGTTGGCATGTGAAGCAGGTGCGATAAGGCCTGTGCCACATCCTCGCGGTCCATGGGAATTTCAATTCCCAAGGCGCCCTGGCCGGCAGCGGGCAACATATAGGCCGGTTCAAACACTTGGGCGATACGCGAGGCCAACCCCAGGCGCTTGAGGCCAGCGGCCGCCAGGATGATGCCGTCGTACAGGCCTTCGTCTAACTTGCGCAAGCGGGTGTCCAAATTACCGCGCAAGGCTTCAATTTTCAGGTCTGGGCG
>CANKNK010000207.1 GCA_947483455.1 Comamonadaceae bacterium
ATGTTGTTTGTGCTGGTAGATGGCTGGAGCCTGATCATGGGTTCGCTGGCAGCCAGCTTTGTGACCTAAATTGGTGTGGGAGAAATCATATGGACATAGCAGCCGTTGTAGATTTAGGACATCAGGCCTTGTGGATGGTGGTGTTGATTTCGTCACCGTTGCTGGGAGTGTCGCTAGCCGTTGGCTTATTTATAGGCATCATCCAAGCGGCCACCTCTATCAATGAGCAGACATTGAGCTTCATCCCTAAACTGGCAGCCTTGGCCATTACGCTGGCGATAGTAGGCGGCTGGCAACTGGCCACGCTCGTGGACTACACCCGCAGCCTGTTCCAACGAATTCCTACGCTCTTCACCTAAGCGCAAGCTTGCGCACGCATTGGCACCATGAACCTGCTGGCCGTCGACATCATCGAAAGGTTTTATACCTTTTTGTGGCCTATGCTGCGTATTTCGGCGTTGCTGTTGTCGGCGCCCATTTTTTCTTTGCGCGCCTTAAATACCCGCATGCGCGTGCTTTTGGGTGTTGCGCTGACCTGGATGGTCTACCCACTGTTTGACTGGCCGACCATCGACCCGGTGTCCCCCGCTGGGCTGGTAGAGGTGTTCAACCAGATCTCCATCGGCTTAGTAATGGGCTTGTCGCTCCAAGTCATTACCGCGGCCATCTTGCTGGCAGGACAGTCCATTTCTACCGCCGTAGGCTTGTCCATGGCTATGTTGATGGACCCCAATTTAGGCAATGTGCCAGTGATCGCGCAGTTCGTGTTGATTCTGTCCACACTGATTTTTGTCGGTCTGGGCGGACACACCATGCTGCTGGCACTGGTCGTGGACAGCTTTAGCAGCTTACCCATTGGCAAAGGACTGCTCACTGCCACGGCTTGGGCGCATTTTGTGAAGTGGAGCTCCATGATATTTTTGGGTGCCGTGCTGATGGCCTTACCGATCATGGTGACCATGTTGTTCATCAACATCGGGCTTGGCGTGGCCACGCGCGCGGCGCCCAGCCTGAACCTTTTCTCGCTCGGACTGCCCGTCATGATCGTCGCCGGCTTTGCCGTGATGATGGTCGCACTGCCCAGCATGGGCGCACGCATTGAGTGGCTCTGGCTGCAGGGCTTCATGGAAATACGGGGCCAGATCAGCCCCGCCGGAGGCTAAACCATGGCCGATGACAGCGGCGATCGCACCGAAGACCCGACCGCGCGGCGCCTCAAGCGTGCGCGCGATGAAGGCCAGGTCGCCCGCTCGGGCGAACTACCGGCTGCGGCTGTCATGATTTGCAGCGTCTTCATGCTGCTGATGATGGGCGACGTGTGGTTCAAACAGTTATCGGTGTATTTCGGCGCTGGCTTTACTTTTGACCGCAAGTTGCTGGAGTCGCCCATGCTGCTGCCGGCCGCCTTTGGTAGCCAATTGCTCCATGGCTTGCTATTGGTCTTGCCGCTCATGCTGGTCACCATGGTGGTAGCCATACTTGCTTCGGGCGCCACAGGCGGTTTTCTGTTTTCGCTCCAGTCCATACTGCCCGATTTTTCCAAACTCAACCCGATTACGGGAATGAAGAAAATCGTCGGCGTCAATGCCGCTGTCGAGTTACTTAAATCGATCTTGAAAATGGTCTTGATCGGCACGGTGCTCGTCAATTTGCTCAGCAACCACTTTGCCGAACTGATGGCCCTGGGCTCCATGGCCCTCGAGCCGGCGCTGGCCAAAGCCGGCAGCCTGATTTCCGAATCAGTGATGTGGCTCACGCTATGCCTGGTGCTTATTGCGATGATCGATGTGCCCTACCAGAAATACAGCTTCATGAAGCGTATGCGCATGACCAAACAAGAAATCAAAGACGAGCACAAAGACATGGAAGGCCGCCCCGAGGTGAAGGCGCAGATACGCCGGCGCCAGCGCGAAGTGGCCACGGCCCGCATGATGCAAAAAGTCAAAGAAGCCGACGTCATCATCACCAACCCAGAACACTTTGCGGTGGCCTTGTCTTACGACCCGACCTCGGATGGCGCCCCGCTGCTACTGGCCAAAGGCGTAGACCATAGCGCCGCGCGCATACGCGAAGAGGGCAAAGCGCACAGTATTGAAATCTTTGCCGCGCCCGAACTGGCCCGTGCGCTGTACTTCACCACCGAGTTGGACCAACCCATTCCCGAGGCGCTGTATTTCGCGGTAGCCCAGGTGATTGCATATGTGTTCAGCCTGGCCCAGGTGCAGCCGGGCGTGGAACCGATGAGCCGCCCGGCACCCAAACTCCCCGCCTCTATGCTGTTTGACACCAATGGCAAGCCTTTGCACCCTGAGGCAGTACCCACATGAACGAACATCACTTCCCTGGCGACGACAGCATTGCGGGCGTGCAACCGCTGCTTTTTCGCGTTGCAGACCGTATGCGCCTCGAGGGCTATGTCTCTGCACTGGTGCAGGACAATATGAGCCTATCCTTGGTCAGCGGCTTTGACGCCATCTTGGACCATTACGGAAAATTGTTGGTGGCACGTCTGCGCGAAGCTGCGCCGCACATCGGCCTGGAAGTATGCTTTCCCGCCAGCGCCGATGCCCTGATCACCCGATTTAACGAGGTACTGCAGGACTATTCCATCGAAGACGCCATGGGCGCCAAATTCCACAACGCGCCGCCCAAAATCTGGATCGTGCACGACGCCGGCGCACTGCCGGACAATGAAATTCAGCTTCTTGCGCGGTTGGTACAACATTTCCCTGGCGCCAATATCCGCGTGGTCATGCTGTTTAATGCCGCCAGTCAAAAACAAAAACTGTTGGCCGCTTTCGGTCGACGCATCCTCAGCTGGGAAATCGAACCGCCCACGGACGAGCAATCCGAGATCTTGCTCGAGCAGGCCCGCGCGCAAGGCCGCGAAGGCGTTGTCGGGGCGCTACTGCGCCAAATTTCACCACAGAAAAAGCCGCCGCTACACCCCATGGCCATGCCCGAACTGGTGGCCGAGCCGTCTGCGCAAACGCCCGCTGAGGCCCAGGTGCCTGCGGCTTCTGAGCAGGAAGAGCCCGCAAGCCCGGACAAAAGGCCGCCGCGCAAAATCTGGCTGTGGGTCAGCCTGGCAGCGGCGCTCCTGTTGGCATGTGGTTTCGGCGTGGCAGTGCTCTACGGCGTGATCCCCACCGGCGACAAAGCGGTGCAAGAACTGCGCGATTTGCTGCGCGGCGAGTCGGCCCAGAAGCACTCAGCTGCTAGTGCCACTAGCAGCAGCACACCCGCTGATGTTGCATCGAAAGCGACGCCCGCTACGCCCGAGGGCAATGCAGCAGCCGCTATGCCAAATACCGCGGCGGTGGCAGCAGTCACTGCGCCGGCCCTGACCGCGATCCCCAAACCGGCCGAAGAAGTAGAAACCATTGTTCCCTCGACCCCTGCGCGCAGCAGAGCCACTGTGGCTGCTCCAGAGCCCGCGCCAGTGACCAAAGAAGCGAAAGAAAGACCCAAGGCCCCCGACGAGGCTACTATTTCGCAAAACCAGGCAGGACAGGCCTGGGTGCGCGAGATGCCCGCCGGAACTTTCTTGGTGCAGCACACCATTGTTCCCAGCTATTCCGAGGCCAATTCCTGGTTACAGGCCCACCCGAATTTGCGGCGTGCCCGCATCGTGGCCAATTACCTGCCCAACCTACCGACCCTGCAGTACTCGGTGGTCTCAGGCCCCTTTAGCTCGCTGGGTGATGCCAGCGCCTATGCCGATAGTCCGGGCGTGCCCAAAGATCCGCAAATACGCTCGGCGCGCTTTATGAAAGAACAGTTTTCCCAGGACAACCTGGTAGGTAGCAACCAGCGGCGCGGGGAGAACAAGCGATGAGCGAACCAGAATTTTTTCCCAGCCATGCACCCCACCATGTGGAGATGCCAGAAGGCAGTAATGTTGCCAAAAGTAAATCCGCACACGTAGGCACCGATATCCGGCGCGTCGCCAAAGACGAAAACATCGCCGAAGAAGATTTGGAAATTGCGCCGGAAAACACCATTCTTCTGCAAAGTGCCAGCGCGGCAGCCAACAACATCGTCAAGTTGCCGCCGCAGGAAAAGAAAGAGCTTAAAACCGTTGCCATTAAATCCGCAGCGCCGCCCGCTAAAGCCGGCGACGCATCCGAGGCCAGCGCGCGGGAGGCTCAAATAGAGGCCGAATTTGAAACCGAAGAAATGGTCGAAATGGATTTCCCCGCCCGCGTGATTCAACTCAAGATTGAAAACGACGCGATCCGTGTACAGCTTAAAGCGCTCGATG
>CANKNK010000208.1 GCA_947483455.1 Comamonadaceae bacterium
GCGAATCAGGTCGATCAAGCCGGCCATGCCCTTGCCCGAGTACACCGGGTCTAGCAAAATGCCTTCGAGCTGTGCCACCATGGTCACCGCTTCCATCATCCCCGGCGTCGGAATGCCGTAGCCCTCACCGATGTAATCGCAATTGGCTACTACGTGTTCGCGCTGCACCGCACCGGGTACCCCGAGCAGGTCGGCCGTTTGCTGCGCCAGAGCAAACACTTTTTCTTCTTGCGGCTGGCGCGGGGCGCGCACGCCAATGCCCAGTACCGGGATCTGGGTGCGGGCGCCTTCCATGCCCGCTACCAGGCCCGCTTGCGTGCCGGCACTGCCGGTGGCATGCACCAGGCTGTCGATGACGAGCCCCATGTTCATCGCCTGATCGGCCAGTTCCAAAGCGCAAGTTACATAGCCTAGTGCACCCACTGCATTGGAGCCGCCGCCGGGAATGATGTAGGTCTTGCGCCCCGTACCGCGCAATTGCGCAGCCAGGGTTTCCATGGCGGCATCCATGGGCGTGTTGCCCGGCACTTCGCTGACATGCGCACCATACAAATAATCCAGAAACACATTGCCTGAATGCTGGTAGTCGGCGTGGCGGTAGCCGGTGCGGTCTTCCAAAATGATGTGGCACTGCAGGCCCATCTTGGCGGCAATCGCAGCGGTTTGGCGTGCGTGGTTGGACTGGGTGGCGCCTTGGGTGATCAGGGTGTCTGCGCCTTGCTGCAGGGCCTCGGCCACCAGGTATTCCAACTTACGGGTTTTGTTACCACCGGTGGCTAGGCCGGTACAGTCATCGCGCTTAATCCATAGCGTGGGGCCACCTAGTGCGGCGCTCAGGCGTGGCATGGGCTCCAGCGGGGTGGGGCCATGGGTGATACGGAGGCGGGGGAATTTGGAGAGTTGCATGGCGCGTTTTTGTCGTGGAATAAAAAATGGAAAAAAGCATTAGACACCGGGTTTGGTGGACGCCGCTTGCGCGCCACCCCAAGACTCGGCCGGGTAGTCATCCAGACTGCCCAATTCGAAACTTTGTTCAGGGAAAAACTTGTGCAGGCGAATATCGCCAGTGCGCGCATGGCCTTCCATACCTTCGAGCCGCGAGATGCGCGCCGCTACCTGCCCTACCGCACCGCCGGCGCTGCGGTCTAGGCGCTGCCAGGTGAGCGTCTTGATGAATTTACCTACCGACAAGCCGCCGGAATAGCGTGCCGCACCGCGTGTAGGCAAGATGTGGTTGGGCCCGCTGCACTTGTCGCCATAGGCCACGGTGGTGTTCTCGCCTAAAAATAGCGAGCCGTAATTGGAGAGCTGTGCCAGCCACCAGTCCAGGTCGCGCGCCATCACTTGCACATGCTCGGGCGCATAACGGTCGCTGACCTGCACAGCTTCTTCGGGCGTGCTTACCAGCACCACTTCGGCATAGTCGCGCCAAGCGGCCCCGGCGGCGCTGCGCGCCGGTTCGGGGAGGGCGGCAATCGCAGCAGGTGCGCGCGCCATCACCTGCTCGGCCAATAGGCGCGAGCTGCTGATCAACCACACGGGTGAGTCCGGCCCGTGCTCGGCCTGGCCTATCAGGTCGGCGGTCACGATGTCGGCATCGGCACTGTCGTCGGCGATCACGCAGGACTCGGTCGGCCCGGCCAGCACGTCGATACCCACTTGCCCAAACAGCAAGCGCTTGGCCTCGGCCACATAGCGGTTGCCTGGCCCCACGATGATGTCAGCGGGGGTGCATCCAAATAAGCCCATGGTCATCGACGCAATCGCCTGCACGCCGCCTAGGGCCAGCACCGTGTCGGCGCCGCACAGTTCTAGCGCAAACAAAATTGCCGGGTGGATACCGTGCGCACCTTGCGCTGGCGTGGCGGCCACGATATGGCCCACCCCCGCCACTTTGGCCGTGCCCACGCTCATGATGGCGCTGGCCGCATGCGCATAACGCCCGCCGGGGATGTAGCAGCCCGCACTCTGGCAGGGGATCAGACGCTGGCCCGCAGTCAAGCCGGGCATGAACTCATGGCTAAATTCCTGCATCGCATCGCGCTGGCGCTGGGCAAAGTCGGTAATGCGCCGGTGCGCAAATCGGATATCGCTTTTCACGCCTTCGCTTAAAGCCTGGGTGGCGCGCGCAAAGTGCGCTGGCCCCAAAACCATGGGGCCGTGCCAGCCGTCTAGCGTGCGCGCGTATTCGCGCACCCGCTCTTCTCCGCCGGCACGTATGGCAGCCAACATAGCCTGCACCGTGGCGGTGGTATCGCTGTCGTGGCTGTGCGCGCTGTGCTGGGCGGTTTTGAGGTATTCAATAGTCATGTGGGCTTGGTTGCGGGTTCAAGCGCCCCATAATAGACAGCACCTAAGCATCCCCATAAGGCCAGATTCAAACTATGCGTCATGCCAGTTCAGTGCCCGCCATCTTTCTGTTGCGCCGCAGCATGCCTGTCTGCAAGCGGGCGGGATATGGAGCGTAATGCCAGCAGCAATGCCCTGATGTGGCGGCGATTGTTCCGCCGCTTTGAAGGCCGGGGCGTGTCCTTGCAAAGCCAGTTGCGTGACATGGTGGTGCAGGCCTTGGCCGAAGGCTTTATTGCGCCCGGCGCCGCATTGCCCTCCAGCCGCAATCTAGCGCTAGCGCTGGGCCTGTCGCGCACCACGGTCAGCATCGTGCTGCAATCGTTATCCGATCAGGGCCTGATCGAAGGTCGTCCGCGCAGTGGCTATTACGCCTGGACCGATGCGCAAAACGCCCCAGTGCCGCGTCGGCCTGCGCCCGGCCTAGCGCTCCCAGATACGCAATGGGACGCGCGCCTCAAGCAGCACCCGGCCTCGCAGCGCAATATCCGCAAACCGGCCAATTGGCAGCAGCAACCCTATCCCTTTATTTACGGCCAGTGGGACGAGGGCTTGTTCCCGTTCCGCCATTGGCGCAGCTGCGTGCTCGAATCACTGCAGGCCCAGTCGGTACGCCGCTGGGCGCCGGACCACCTGGACCGCGATGAGGCCTCCTTGCTCGCCCAAGTCCACAGCCGCCTGCTGCCTGCACGCGGCATCTGGGTAGAGCGCGACGAGATTTTGATTACCAATGGCGCGCAGCAAGCCACTTACCTACTGGCGCAATTGCTCATGGACCGCAACACCCGCGTGGGTATCGAAGACCCAGGCTACCCGGATGCGCGCAACGTGTTTTCGCTACAAACCCGGCATGTGCTGCCGCTACCGGTAGATGCCGATGGTTTGGTCATCAGCCCTGCGCTCAAGCGCTGTGACTATGTCTACCTCACGCCTAGCCACCAATGCCCCACCACGGTGACCATGTCGCTGGCCAGGCGCCAGGCCTTACTCGATGCGGCGCAGCAACACGACATCATGCTGCTCGAAGACGACCATGAAAGCGAACTCAATTTTGCAGGCCGGCCTACCCCGGCGCTGAAAAGCTTGGATACGGCAGGGCGTGTGTTGTACCTGGGCAGTTTGTCCAAGACCCTGGCGCACGGATTGCGCCTGGGCTATGTGGTGGCGCCCGCGCCGGTGGTGCGTGAGTTGCGCGCCATGCGCCGCTTGATGATGCGCCACGTCGCCACCAACAACCAACAAGCGGCGGCCAGCTTTATCGCCCATGGTTACCATGAAGCCTATGTGCGCCGCCTCAACTTGGCCTACCGCGAACGGGCGCGCGTGCTGACGGCGGCACTGGCGCAGCATGCGCCGCAATTGCAAGCCAGCGCGGCACGCGGAGGTTCTGCGCTGTGGGTGCAAGGTCCGCCAGGCCTGGATACCAGCACCCTGGCCGAGCGCCTGTTGGCGCAAGGCGTGGTGGTCGAACCCGGCTCTGTGTTTTACGCCGATCCGCCGGCCACGTGTAATGCCATGCGCATCGGCTATTCCTCGATCGCGGTGGACCGGATAGAAGAAGGGGTGCGCGTGATTGCGCGGGAGTTAAAAGCTGCGCGCAACCAGTGAAATACAGCTTACTGATTGGGCTTATAGGGCCGCGCAGGCCTCTTGCAAAAAGCGCAAATCTTCGCCTTGCAGGTGCGGCGCCAGGCGTTCCAGTACGGTGGCGTGGTAGGCATTGAGGTAGGCAGTTTCTTCCGCGCCTAGTAAGTCTTTGCGCACCACACGCGTGTCTATGGGGCACAGCGTAAGCGCTTCAAAGCGGTAAAACTTGCCGTGTTCGGTGGCGGTATGGTCTTGGCACAGCAAAATATTTTCAATGCGTATGCCATAGCGACCGGGCAGGTACACGCCGGGCTCATTGGTGACCACC
>CANKNK010000209.1 GCA_947483455.1 Comamonadaceae bacterium
CACCGCGCTGCCACAAGGCGCTGTCGGCTGGCCGCGTTTTGTGCAATCGCTGCGCGCCGTGTTGTGGCACGAGATGGCGATTTTGCTAGTTGGTTGCGCCATCGTCGCTATCACTTGGGACGCCCCCAACCAGGTCGGCACTGGCACCTACTTGGTGCTATGGATCATGCGCACCAGTGCCAAGCTCAATCTGTTTTTTGGCGTGCGCAATTTAAGCGAAGAATTTTTGCCCGCACACCTGGCGTATCTGGAAAGTTTCTTTCGCCGCCGCCGCTTCAACGCCTTCTTCCCTTTTGCCGTGGTCTTGGCCAGTGTCTGCTTGTGGTGGCTGGTGGCGTTTGCGTCCAGCCCGCTGACTAGCCAGGCACAAGCCGTGGGCGCGGTGCTGGTAGGCACCCTGCTGGCCTTGGCAATTTTGGAGCACCTCATGCTAGTGCTGCCGCTTGACACCACCGCCTTGTGGCGTTGGGCCTTGCGTAAGAAAAAAGGCCAAGCCGCCGCAGATATTTTTGATGCCCACGCCGCACCTGTGTTAGCGCCCACTTTGGACAAGCATGACAAACTATTTCAAATCCATTGACGGCATCGGCGACGGTGGTGGCGATGCCGGTGGCGGCACGCACGGCCCCACCTTGGTCACCGGAGGCAAAGCGCCCACCGCCATCGTCATAGGCACCGGTTTTGGCGGTTTGGCCGCAGCCATACGCTTGTCGGTCAAAGGCTACCGCGTGCAGATGCTGGAAAAGCTGGACGCCCCCGGAGGCCGCGCTTATGTGCATAAGCAAGACGGCTTTACCTTTGATGCTGGCCCCACCATCATCACCTTGCCGCACCTGATCGAAGAGTTGTTTACCTTGTGTGGCAAGCGCATGCAAGACCATGTGGACTTGCGCCTGATGGCGCCTTTCTACCGCATTCGTTTTGACGACGGCACGCACTTTGACTACAGCAACGACGACGAGTCCATGCTCGACCAAATTGCCGCACTCAGCCCAGATGATGTGCAAGGCTTCAAGGACTTGATGCAGGCTTCCGAACGTTGCTTTCAGCTGGGCTTTCAAGAGCTGGGCATGATTCCTTTTGAGACCCTGGGCGACGTGGTCAAAGCTATGCCCAACCTGGCGCGCATGCAAGCCTGGCGCTCGATTTACAGCCTGGTGGCCCAGCATATCAAGCACCCCAAGCTGCGCATCGTCATGAGCTTTCATCCACTGCTCATCGGTGGCAATCCGTATTCGGTCACGTGCGTGTATGCGCTTATCCATGCACTCGAGCGGCGCTGGGGCGTGCACTCCGCCATGGGCGGCACGGGCGCTATCGTGCGCGAGCTGGTCAATTTGCTGCAGGCGCGCAATGTGCCCATCCGCTACAACACACCGGTCACGCGCATCCGTGTAGAGGCAGGCCGCGCCCGTGGTGTGGAACTAGCCAATGGCGAATTTATCCCCGCAGACATCGTGGTCAGCAATGGCGACGCAGCCTGGACCTACCGGCACCTTGTGGACCCGCAACACCGCAAACACTGGACCGATAAGCGCATTGCTAAAGGCAAGTATTCCTCCGGCTTGTTTGTTTGGTACTTTGGCACCGACCGCCAGTACCACGATGTGCCCCACCATATGATGGTGCTGGGCCCGCGTTACAAAGGCCTGTTGCAAGACATTTTTAAAAACCACGCGCTGTCCAAAGACTTCAGCCTGTATCTGTATCGGCCCACTGCCACCGATCCGTCTTTGGCCCCGCCCGGATGTGACAGTTTTTATGCGTTGTCGGTAGTGCCCAACCTCAGCAGCGGTACCGACTGGGCCGCAGTGACCGAGCAATACCGCGACGCGATTGCCACCGCTTTGCAAGAAAGCGTGCTGCCCAATTTGAAGCAGCATGTGGTGTCGTCCAAAGTCACCACGCCGCAAGATTTTCATGATCGCTTATGGTCTTACAAAGGCGCGGGCTTTGGGCTAGAGCCCATCTTGACGCAAAGCGCTTGGTTCAGGCCGCACAACCGGTCTGAAGACGTGCAAGGTTTGTTCATGGTCGGTGCCAGCAGCCAACCCGGTGCTGGCGTGCCCAGTGTGTTGATGTCCGCAAAAATGCTTCAAGAGGTGGTGCCCGATGTCACAAGTTTTGCCTGAAAACCATCCCATTGCCATTCCCAAGGCCTACGACCTAGAGGCTTGCCGCGAGCTGATGCGCGGCGGCTCGAAGTCATTTTTTGCAGCATCCAAACTTTTGCCCACGCGCTTGCGGCCGCCGGCTACTGCGCTCTATGCCTATTGCCGTTTGGCCGACGACGTGATCGACCTAGGCCAGGACCCCAAGCTGGCCATGCAAGACCTGCAACAGCGCTTGGACGAGATCTACGAAGGCCGACCCGGAGCCATGGACGCCGACCGTGCGTTGGCGCATGTGGTGCACCGCTATGGCATACCGCGTGGTTTGCTGGATGCTTTGCTGGACGGCTTTTTGTGGGACACCCAAGACCGCCGTTACGAGACACTGGCCGATGTCGAGGCCTACGGCGCCCGCGTGGCTGGGACCGTGGGCGCCATGATGTCCATCATCATGGGCGCGTCCACCGACACCGCCATTGCCCGCGCCTGCGAAATGGGTGTGGCCATGCAATTGACCAATATCGCCCGCGACGTGGGCGAAGATGCGCGCAATGGCCGCTTGTACTTGCCGCGTGCGTGGTTCCGCGAAATTGGCATGGACGCAGATGCCTGGTTGGCCAACCCCGTGTTTGATGCACGCATTGCCGGCTTTACCCAGCGCCTGTTGTTGCGCGCCGATGTGCTCTACCGCCGTGGCGAATTTGGCTTGGCAGAGCTGCCATGGGACTGCCGCCCCGCCATTCAGGCTGCGCGCTTGGTGTATGCCGAAATCGGCAAACAACTAGAGCGCGAAGGCCTCAACTCCGTAGACCGCCGCACCGTGGTCTCCACCAGCCGCAAGCTGGCTCTGATTGCCCGCGCCGCTTCGGTGGCTGTCAAGGCCCCGGCCATGCCGGCAGTGGCTATCAGCCCGGTGCCTGCGATTGCGTTTTTGGTCGATGTGGTCAGGCGCGACCGCCGCCCCACCCACGACAACAAACCGTGGACCCTGCCCAAGCGCAGCTTTGACCAGCGCGTAGAGTGGATGGTGAACTTGTTCGGGCGCCTGGAGCAACGCGAGCGGGCCAATCGCTAAAGCACCGTGTCGCTCAAGCTCGTCGAGGTGCTGGTACTGGTATGCGCAGGGGCCTTGTTCGTGTGGTGGCAAATGCGTGATCTGCGAATCGCCCGCGAACAAACGCGTGTGCAACGCCAAGCCGAGCAGGCTGCGAAAGCCGCAGCGCAGGCCCGCGGCACCTCCGGCGCTTCCGTGACCCAAGAAAGCGCAAGCGCAAAAGACGGAGCGCCGCATGCACCCTGAGCTCAAAGTCATCCACCTGGTGTGCGCTGCATTGTTTTTGGGCAACGTTATCGTCAGCGGCGTCTGGGCGCTGCTCGCCGAGCGTACGCGCAAGCACGCCATCATCCAGTTCAGCAACACCATGGTGCTGATCACCGACGCCCTGTTCACCCTCACCGGTGCGGTGGGCGTGGTCTGGACCGGGCACGGTATGGCGGTGCATTTTGATGGTGGCGCCGGCCACCCCTGGATACAGTGGTCGTATGGACTGCTGAGTTTTTCTGGGCTGATATGGCTGCTGGTGTTGGTGCCTATCCAGTTCAAGCAACGCGCCTTGCTGCGCGCCAGCGACACTGTGGGTGAAGAATACTGGCGCCTCTCGCGCATCTGGCAAATCGCAGGTGCGATAGCCACCGTGCTGCCGCTACCGATTGTGTATTTCATGGTGAACAAATCGGTCTAGGGCGCTAAGCGCACTTCCTTATGTCCACCTCTTCTTTCAAGGGCCAAGTCGTCCTGATCACCGGCGCGGCCTCGGGCATAGGCGCCGCCACGGTACTAGAAGTCTTGGCCCAAGGCGGCGTGCCGGTCTTGGTGGACTGTGATGCCGAGCCGCTGGCCGCCATGGCTGCGCGCTGCGGCGACGAAGTTTTGCACCTAGTGGCCGATGTAACCGACTTGCCCGCCATGGAGCAGGTGGTCGCGCAAACCCTGGCGCGCCACGGGCGCATGGATGTGGTGTTTGCCAATGCCGGTGTGGCTGCTTTTGGGCCGGTGTCGCTGGTGGACCCGCAGGCCTGGAAGCGCTGTGTAGAGGTCAATGTGTTTGGCGTGTTCAACA
>CANKNK010000210.1 GCA_947483455.1 Comamonadaceae bacterium
CAGCGAAAAGTTGGGGACAACTACAAAGCCGAAAACCAGCGAGCGCATGGGGCGCTATCAGCCGGTGGGCAGCGCGGCCTCTATATCGGCAGCCAAACTGGCGGGCGTGTCAGTAGGCGCGTAGCGCTTGCGCACTACGCCGTCGGGGCCGACCAAAAACTTGGTGAAGTTCCATTTGATCGATTCGGTACCCAAAATGCCCGGCGCCTCGTGCGTCAACCATTTGAATAGCGGGTGCGCGCCAGCGCCGTTGACCTCGACCTTGGACATCATGGCAAAGCTGACGCCGTAGTTTTTCTGGCAAAAGCTGGCGATTTCGGTATCGCTGCCCTTGTCCTGCGCGCCAAACTGGTTACAGGGAAAGCCCAGAATCACCAGTCCTTTGCCCTGGTAGCGCTGGTGCAATTCTTCCAAGCCGGCAAACTGGGGCGTGAAACCACAGGCACTGGCGGTGTTGACCACCAGCAAGGCCTTGCCTTGCAGGTCTTTGAGTTGCAAGGGCTTGCCGTCAATCGTGGTGGCTTCAAATTCAAAGGCAGTGCTCATGGCGTCTCCTTGGGAGCGGGAAGGTTGGCATGTTCGGGCTTGGCGCCGGAGGATAACGCAGACAACAACGCCGCCGTGCATATCAGGGCTCCACCGATGGCGACCCGTTCTGTCAGTACACCGGCGCCCAAAGCAATCGCCGACACACTAGCAAACACCACCTCGCACAGCATGACGACCGCCGTGGTGCGCGCCGGCAGGCGGGCCGCGCCATATTGCAAAGACACATTGCCCAGGCCAATCATGAGCGCCAGGCCTAAAGCAAGTAGCAACCAGTGAACACCGGGGGCGGGCAAATAAGGCACCAGCCCTTGCTGCATTCCGACCCCAGCGGTGAAGGCACACAAAAGCGTGCCCCCCAGCAACATGGTGGCGGTAATGCTCAGGGCATCGCTGTCCCGCAGACGGCGCAGCAGCACATTGGTCAAAGCAAAGCTAAATCCGCCACCCAGTGCCAACGCATCGGCCATGTCCTGCGGCCAGGGCCAGGGTGTTTCCGGGGTTTTGAGCACCAGCACCACGCCGGCCAGGGCGAGCAGCATAAAGGCCAGCGAGCGCAGCGTCGGCTTCTCACCGAGTAGCGGCCAGGCTAAGAGCGCGGCCCACAGTGGCATCAAATAAAACAAGAGCACCACGCGCACCACATCGCCGATAGTGACAGCCCAGTTGAAGCCAACATTGGTACAGCCTGCCGCTAACAACAAGGGCCATAAGGCCCGATTGCGCACGATGCGCCCGAGCACGCGAGGCTGCATAAGAAGGATGCCCGCCAAGACCAGGGCATCGACCAACACCGTGGCCCACAGCGGATGCAAGCCCAGCGTCTGCAGTTGTCTAAAGGGCCACCAGGACAGGCCGTAGCAAAAAGCATTGCTCAGCAGCGCTGCCACTGCCAAGGCCGGCACGGAGCGGCTCATCCGTGCAGGTCGTCGTTGCGGGCGATGTCCAGCAGCCGTTCCAGCTCGGTCCCGTGGGCGCTGCAATTGTGCCGGTGCCAGCGTCTTATTAACTCCATGCAAGCGGCCACCAGCAACCCAAAGGCGCTGATGGCCACAAAAGCCGATACACCCATGCCGGTAGACAAGCTGTAAAAGCCACCCAAGCCCAAAATACAAGCCTGCTCATTGAAATTTTGTACCGCGATGGAGCGGCCCGCGCCCATCAGGTTGTGCCCCCGGTGTTGCAGTAAAGCGTTCATAGGCACCACCAAAAAACCACCCAAAGCGCCCAATAAGACCAGAAAGGGCGCTGCCACCCACACATTGCTGATGAAGTTCAGCAAGATCACTAGCAAACCCATGCCCACGCCCAATGGCAGCACCAAAGTAGCGTGCTCTAAACGCATGCGCATAGACGCCACCACCGCGCCCATCGCTGTGCCCACCGCCACCACACCCACCAGCGCAGACGCTTGCGTCACCGAGTAACCCAGCGCCGCAGCGGCCCAGGCCAGCACGATGTAGCGCAAATTGCCGCTGACGCCCCAAAACAAGGTCGTAGTCCCCAGTGAAATCTGGCCCAGCCGGTCACGCCAGAGCTGCATATTGCAATGCCAGAAATCAGGCAACAAGCCCAGCAGGTTCTTAGGCAAAGCCCGCATGTCCACGCCGGTTAGCGGGATACGGGTATTGAACCAGGCCGCCGCCAGATACACCAACACCAGAACGCAAATCGCTGCCTCCGGTGCGGTATCGATACTGGTATCTAGAAATAGTATGTCTAGCGCCAGCAAATGCGGCGCAATATGCGGGCCGACCAATTGACCGCCCAGCAGTACGCCCAAAATAATGGACGCGATCGTCAAACCCTCGATCCAGCCATTGGCTTTTACCAGTTGGGAGGCGGGCAGCAATTCGGTCAGGATGCCGTATTTGGCCGGTGAATACGCCGCGGCGCCCAAACCGACTACGGCATAGGCCATGAGCGGATGCCCGCCAAACAACATGAGCAAACAGCCTGCTATCTTGATGCCATTGCTCAGCAACATGACCTTGCCTTTGGGGTAGGCGTCGGCGAAAGCGCCGACAAATGGGGCCAGAATCACATAAAACAGCGCGAACATGGGCACCAGCGCGGCCTGCTGCCATTCGGGCGCTTGGGCGCCACGCAGGAGTTGCACCGCAGCAACAAACAAGGCGTTGTCGGCCAGCGAGCTGAGGAACTGCGCCGCCATGATGGTGAAAAAACCGCGCTTCATTCGGTCGTCGTCTGGGGTGCCGTTCTCGGCGGGGTTGGCGTACAGCAGTCAGGAATCACAGTACGAGGGTTATAGCATGCAGGCGCGACAGCTGAGGTTCGCCCGCTACAGTAGCGCCATGCCGCGCCCCATCCAAGCCCTGATCCACCCCGACGCCCTGCGCCATAACATGGCCGTGTTGCGGCAGCGCGCGCCCGATGCGCGCCTGTGGGCGGTAGTGAAGGCCAATGCCTATGGCCACGGCATTGACCATGTATTGGGCGCGCTGGCGGGCGCCGACGGCTTTGCACTGCTCGATATCGAGGAGGCGCGCCGGGTCCGCGCACTGGGCTGGCGCGGTCCGATACTCCTATTAGAAGGCGCATTCGAACTGCGCGACCTAGAGGCTTGCTCGCGCCTGGACCTATGGCACACCGTGCATT
The DNA here is from genome assembly GCA_947483455.1 of Comamonadaceae bacterium. GTDB lineage: Bacteria > Pseudomonadota > Gammaproteobacteria > Burkholderiales > Burkholderiaceae_C > Allorhodoferax. The sequence goes on from CANKNK010000210.1 coordinate 3,166, forward strand.
GCGAGGCGCAAATTGACATGCTGGCGGCGCACAAAACCCATGTGCCGCAGCGGGTTTTCCTGAAAATCAACAGTGGCATGAACCGCTTGGGCTTTGCGCCGCACCAAGCGCGTGCGGCCTGGACGCGCCTGAACGCCCTGCCCCAGGTGGACGAGATATCCCTCATGACGCATTTCAGCGACGCCGATGGACCCATCGGTATCGCCGCCCAGGCGCAAGCATTCCAAGCCGCCACCTCCGACCTGCCGGGAGAGCGCTGCCTGAGCAATAGCGCTGCGGTGCTGCGCCATGGCCTGCATGCGCGCCAGTCAAGCCATGGCCTGCCCGCCAGCGACTGGGTACGCACCGGCATTGCCCTGTATGGCGGTGCGCCCGACTTCGGGCAGCCCGACGCCTCGGATGCCCGCTTGCAAGCGGCCATGAGTCTGCGTTCGAAAGTCATCGCCACCCAGCAACTCCAAGCCGGCGACACGGTGGGCTATGGCTCTAGTTTTGTGGCGCAAGGGCCGATGCGCATAGGCATTGTGTGCTGCGGCTATGCCGATGGCTACCCGCGCAGCTGCGGTACCGGCACGCCGGTACTGGTCGATGGCCAGCCCAGCCGCACCATCGGGCGGGTCAGCATGGACATGCTGGCAGTGGACTTGACTGACCTTGCGGCCAGCGGCCAAGGCACAGAAGTAACGCTGTGGGGCTATGCCAGCAGCGGCGCCCTGCTGCCCATAGACGCCGTGGCCCAGGCGGGTGGAACTATCGCCTACGAGCTAATGTGCGCGCTGGCGGCCCGCGTGCCGGTGGCGGCCGATGCGGCGCTGCCGCAAGCGCACTGACCCGGGCGCCGGACAGGGCGCTTGCCCAGGAAGTCCGGTTACGGCGTGTGCTCGTTGGCGCGCTGTCGCGCCAGTCGCGTCCGCAGCAGCCGCACCAAGCACCAATCCATTCACTACGACCGCAACGTTCCCCAATCTGGGCCAACAAACCCGCACCGCAGCTCCCCGCATCAACACCCGTATCCGGCCCAAAAAAGCAACATTGGCTGTTCCAGCTTCCCTTCACCTCAGCGGG
>CANKNK010000211.1 GCA_947483455.1 Comamonadaceae bacterium
AACTTCGGTGCGCCTAGTGCCGATGTCATGGCGCCTCAACAAAATCGGTCGGAGGTAAAGATGCTTTCTCAAGCAGGTTTTAGAGCAACCATCGTATTTTTTCTTTTCAGCCTTTCAACATGCTTGGCATGGGCCCAAGAAGGCCTGTATGAAAAAATGATGAGTTTGGCACAAGAGAATAATCCAGAGGCGCAGTACCACGTTGGCATGCTTCTAAATAGCGGTATCGATGTGACCAAGAATCCAAGGAAGGCTTTTGAATGGTTTCAGAAAAGTGCTCGTAACGGCGATATGCTGGCCGCCTATAAAGTGGGTTGCTATCTCGCAGGACAATTTGGAGATGTCGTGCCTCTCGATCCAGCATTGGCACTGGACTACAAATTAAAAGCCGCAAAGGCGGGCTATTCTCTGGCGCAACACGATGTTGCATTGGCATATCTGAAGCGCAAGGACTATACGAACGCCGTTCAGTGGACCCAAGCTGCCGCTGCGCAAGGTGTACCCATGGCTCTGCACAACCTCGCAATTAGTTATAAAGAAGGAGCGGGCGTAGCCAAAGACAAAACACTTACCTACAGCTACTTCAAGTTGGCTAAGCTCTTGTCAGTAGGAAAGATATCACCCAACGCCCAAGTCTCGCTTGACGAATTGAAGGCGTCAATGTCCGCTAAGGAGTTCGAGGCTGCTGAACAGTTTGTTGCGCAGTGGAAATCCGAGCCCACTGCCTTAAGCTTGCAAGCCAAAGCTGGCTTGCAAAGAGCCAAAGGCTTGGTCCAGGCGATGTGAGGCATTTTCTTAGCATCAAAGCCACCAGCGATCAAAAACATGTCCGACATCATTGGCACGATTGAACAACTCGAATCACTTTTTGGCCCAGTGGGGGAGGCTTCGATTGCAAAAGAAACCACGGTGTTGCATCCGATTTATCAGCAATGGATAAATGCCTCGCCATTTGCCGTGCTGGCGACGGTGGGATCTGGAGGTCTAGATGTTTCACCACGCGGAGATCCCGTGCCTTTGGTCAGGATCGTGAATGAAAAAACTATTCTCCTGCCCGAACGCAGGGGAAATAACCGCGTCGATGGCATGAAGAATATTTTGCAAGATCCTAGGGTTGCGCTCATTTTCTTCATCCCTGGGATTCGAGAGACCGTGCGGGTAAACGGCAAGGCGGTGATTACGATAAACCAAGCAGTTCTTGAGTCCTTTGCTGTGGACGGCTCCCTACCCAAATGCGCTTTGAAAATATCGGTTGAAGCCGTTTTCTTTCAGTGCGGCCGGGCGCTGATCAGGTCCGGATTATGGGATGCGAACCAGTTTGAATGCGCGCAAAATGTTCCAAGTGCGGGAGCGATTCTGAGCGCACTCACACACTCCGGGATCGATGGTGATGCATACGATGCTGATTTGCCTAAGCGTCAATCAAAAACGCTGTACTAATTCAAATTTCAGCAGAAAAACGTGCAAGCTCAGTCCTAGAACTTCACCATTTTCCAGCGTCATTGGCTGGAGAACTCTTATTCAATCGAAGTCCGCTTAGAACGCGGCAAGGCTACGACCTGGCCTTCCAGGGTACGCACCTGGATGCGATGATCAAACACCGATTCCAGCGCACGGTGGGTCAGCGCATCCTTACATGACCCCTGGTGTACCACGCGCCCTTGCTGCATGACCAGCATGTCATCGGCCTGCAAGGCCATAGAAATTTCATGCAATACGCTGACCACCGTGGCGCCTGCGTCCACCAGGGTTCGCATCAACTCCATCCAATCGGCTTGGTGCGGTGGATCCAGATTGGCCAGCGGTTCGTCGAGCAACAGCACGGGTGCTTGCACCGCCAGCGCTCGCGCCAGCAACACGCGCTGGCGCTCACCGCCCGAGAGGGTGCCCAGATAACGGTCACGCCATTGCCAGGCGTGCATGCTGCGCAGGGCCTGCTCCGCATAGGCATGGTCGTTTGCATCCAGCCCCGAAAACCAAGTTTGGTGTGGCAAGCGGCCCAGCAAGGCGGCATCCCAAGCACGGAGGTCATCGCCCACCGACTCGCTTTGCCCCATCCAGGCCAACTGCCTCGCGCGGCGCGCGGCCGGTAGGGTCCGCAGGTCTTCACCCCCTAACTCAACCCGCCCTTGCACGGGCAATAAGCCAGCCATGGCGGCCAGTAGAGTCGATTTGCCAGCGCCATTAGGGCCTACTATGCTGACCCAGCGGCCACGGGTAAACGATGCGTTAATGTCGCGCAACACCACGGTGCCAGACCGTGCCACCTGTAAGCCGCTAACTTGCAACGCGATAGGGCCGGCAGGCTTCACGACATACCTCCACCCTGCTGGTGCCTGCGCATCAACCACAGCAAATAGGCGCCCCCAATCAAGGCCGTCAACACGCCTACCGGCAACTCGCGCGGTGCAATGACTACTCTCGCTAGCAAATCTGCTGCAACTAACAACAGACCCCCCATGAGAGATGCCAATAAGACACCATGTCGCGAACCCCAACGCACCATGCGCCGGGTGATGTGTGGCGCTGCAAGGCCTACAAAGGCAATTAAACCGGTGTGCGCTACGGCAGCGCCTGTGGCAAGCGCCAAGGTCAGGATCAAGACCCAACGCATAGGCTTTACCGGCAAGCCAAGACTAGTGGCCGTTTGCTCACCCAGCGCCAAGCCATCGAGCCAACGCCCCAAGACCATGGCCAGCATCAGCCCGGGTAGCAGTGCAGCGAGCATGAGCGCGCAACTGTCCCAGCCCACAAATGCAGTGCTGCCCAACATAAAGCCTTGCATGCTTTGCAGCAAATGAGGGTGCATCTGCAAGACCAGCGAGCTTGCAGCGCCCAGCACCACCGCCACCACCACCCCGGCCAGCAACAAGCGCAAGGTCTGCGCCACACCGCTGGCCAACGCAGCGGTCATCACTACCGCCAGCATCGCCCCCGCAAACGCCGCCCCCGTCAGGCCCAGCCTGGCCAGCCAGTGCATATCGATGAGCGATCCATCGAGCCCGACCAAGGCCAAGCAAACACCCAGCGATGCGCCAGAGGCGCTACCCAGCAAATAAGGGTCGGCCAAGGGATTGCGAAAAACCGCTTGCGAAAGCGCACCGGCCAAACCAAGTAAAGCACCGGCAAGCCATGCGCCGATGCTGCGCGGCATGCGGATCTGCCACACGATTTGGGCCATCATGCCGCCGTCCGCGTCAGCTTGCGCCAACCCTAACAATGCCCCCAGCCCATGCCAATCGTCCAGGCCATTGCTACCTGCCAACATGCCTGCCAACAACACGACAAGCGTGGCAGCGCATAGCACAAGGCCTAGCACCAGGGGACGTTGGTACACATAGTCCCTCATGGCGTCTGCCCTGTTGAATACAGACGCTGTAGGCAACGCGCCAGCAGCAGCGCGCCCTGACCCATGCGCGGGCCTGCGCGGACCAGAAGATCGCCATCCGCTTGCGAAAAAGTACATACCTTGTGGTCTTTTAATGCGCGCACCATGCCCCAGCCCGGACGCTGTGCCAGCGCGCTAAAACTGCTGTCAGCGACCACCACGACGTCCGGCTGTGCACGCACCACCAACTCTGGATTGATCTTGGGGAAAGGACCCAACTCTGGCCCCACGATATTGACCAAACCCAGTTGGCTAATGGTTTGCCCAATAAAAGAGGCTGCACCAGCGGCGTAGGGCCCTGTACCCACTTCGAAATATATTTTTTTCCCACGCGCGCCTGGGGGCATCAAGGCTTGTGCCTGCGCAAATTCAAGGTCCATTTGACGAATGACTGGCTCAGGGTCGGCCACATACAAGGCTTGCGCCAGCGTGCGTATCACGCGCACCGCGTCGGCCTGGTCCTTGGGCTCTAGCTGCAGCACCGTCAAGCCCAAGGCCGCCAGGCGTTCTGTTCCGGGCGAGGAAGAAGCCGCCAGGACCAGGGCAGGCTTGAGCGCGAAGATGGCTTCAATTTGCGGGTCCAGTCCGCCGCCCAATTGCGGTAGTTTGCGCACCGCTTCGGGGTAATTGGAATAGCGGTCCACCCCAACCAAGTCTTTGCAACGCCCTAGGGCGCATACGGTTTCGGTCAAAGAGGGCAAGAGGCTGACAATGCGCTTGGGTGCCTGTGCGATAGTGACTTTGCGGCCCTTGTCGTCGGTGATGCTCACACCGGCCCAGGCGCAGCAGCACGCCAGCCACAAGCCTAGCAGCAACAGCCATTTATTCATGGC
>CANKNK010000212.1 GCA_947483455.1 Comamonadaceae bacterium
GGAGTATGGTGCGCACATGTCGATTTTGATGGCCATGCTGCTGCTGGCCAGTTTTTTCGGGCCGTGGGCCTGTGCCCTGGCTTTGCGCATTGCGCTTGAGTAAATGGAAAATTTAAGAATTCGCTGGTTTCAATGGGCTGCACCGCAGGCCTTTTATCCCCTAGCGGGCAGGCTCTGGCCCCTGTTCGCTGGCTTGGCCGCTTTATTGGCGCTGGTGGGTCTGTACCTGGGCTTTTTCGTGGCGCCCACCGATTTTCAGCAGGGCGAGGGTTACCGCATTATTTTTGTCCACGTACCGGCGTCCTGGATGTCCATGGTCATTTATCTGGCTATGGCGTTTTGGGCGTTTTTGGGCTTTACCTTCAATACGCGCCTCTCGGGCATGATGACCCAAGCGCTGGCGCCGACGGGTGCGATGTTCACCTTCTTGTCCTTGTGGACCGGTGCGCTCTGGGGTAAACCGATGTGGGGCACCTGGTGGGTCTGGGACGCGCGGCTGACCTCGGAATTAATTTTGTTCTTTTTGTACATGGGCTATATCGCCTTGACCAGCGCCATTGACGACCCGCGCCGCGCCGACCGCGCCGGTGGGCTGCTGGCCTTGGTAGGGGCGGTGAACGTGCCCATTATTTATTTTTCGGTGAAGTGGTGGAATACCTTGCACCAGGGCGCATCGGTATCGGTCACCAAGGGTTCGAGCATGGCGCAGACGATGTTGTGGGCCATGCTGCTGATGGCGCTGGCGTTTTGGGCCTATAGCATCGCCATGGCTTTGTACCGGGTGCGCGGCATTATTTTGCACCGCGAGCGCCATGCCCGCTGGGTACGCGAGGTGGTCGCATGATCTGGGAGAGTTGGGACGCGTTTTGGGCCATGGGCGGCTATGGCCTGTATGTCTGGGGCTCTTACGCCGTGGTGCTAATCTGCATCGTGGCGGAAATAGGGCTGGCGCGTGCCGGGCAACGCGACAGTGTGCAAACCGCACGTCAATTATGGGAACAGGAAGCTGCGCATGACGCCACGCCGTAAACGCTTTGCCATCGCCTTGGGCGTTCTTGCTGTGGTCGGTGGCGCCACCGCCTTGGTGCTCAATGCCTTTCAGAGCAATTTGGTATTTTTCTTTTCGCCCTCACAAATCGCGGCCAAAGAAGCGCCTGTGGGCCGTACCTTTCGCCTCGGTGGTTTAGTCGTTGCCGGCAGCGTGCAGCGCGAGGGCGTGGCGGTGCGCTTTGAGGTGACCGATACCGCCACCACCGTGCCGGTGCAGTTCTCGGGCATCCTGCCCGATTTGTTCAAAGAAGGCAAAGGCGTGGTGGCCCAGGGCAAGTTGGAAAACGGCGTGTTCCAAGCCAAAGAAGTGCTGGCCAAGCACGATGAAAACTATATGCCGCCCGAAGCCGCTGAGGCTTTGAAAAACGCGGCCAAGAGCAATGCCAAAACTGCCACCTCGGTGGTCACCAGCCCCTGACTATGATTCCTGAAATCGGACACTTTTCGCTTTGGCTCGCATTGGGCATGGCGCTCGTTTTAGGTACGGTGCCTTTGGTCGGCGCGCAGACCGGGCGCGCGGACTTTATGGCGCTGGCCCGGCCGCTATCGTATTTGTTATTTTTCTTTGTGGCGCTGGCCTTTGGCTGCCTGGCGGCATCCTTTGTGGGTCATGACTTTTCCGTGCGCTATGTGGCTACGCACTCCAATACCGCCTTGCCCTTGCAGTACCGCGTCGCTGGTGTCTGGGGTGGCCATGAAGGCTCCCTGTTGTTGTGGGTGCAAATGCTGGTGCTCTGGACCGTGGCCGTGGCCACTTTCAGCCGCCACTTGCCTACCGCAGTGGCAGCGCGCATCTTGGCGGTCATGGGTTTAGTCGCAGTGGGCTTTTTGCTCTTTATGCTGCTCACCTCCAACCCCTTTGACCGCTTGTTCCCGGTGCCGTCGGAGGGCATGGACCTCAATCCCTTGTTGCAAGACCCGGGCATGGTGATTCATCCGCCCATGCTCTACATGGGCTATGTCGGTTTTTCAGTGGCCTTTGCGTTTGCTATTGCCGCTTTGATTGGCGGCACCTTAGACGCGACCTGGGCGCGTTGGACCCGTCCTTGGACGACGGTGGCCTGGATGTTTTTGACCATCGGCATCGCCCTGGGTAGCGCCTGGGCCTATTACGAGCTGGGTTGGGGCGGCTGGTGGTTTTGGGACCCGGTGGAAAACGCCTCGCTTATGCCCTGGCTTTTGGGCACCGCTTTAATTCACTCGCTAGCCGTTACGGAAAAGCGTAACAGCTTCAAGTCCTGGACGGTGCTCTTGGCCATCCTGGCGTTTTCGTTTTCCTTGCTAGGGACTTTTTTGGTGCGCTCGGGCGTGCTGTCCTCGGTGCACGCTTTTGCTACCGATCCGGCCCGCGGCCAGTTCATCTTGGCCTTTTTGGCGGTGGTGATGGGGGGTTCTTTTTCGCTCTATGCCTGGCGCGCGCCCGAGGTCGGCATAGGCAAACGTTTCGGGCTTTGGTCAAAAGAATCGGCCTTGCTGGGTAATAACGTGTTACTGGTGGTGGCGGCCCTGGCGGTGATGCTGGGAACCTTGTATCCACTGGTGCTCGATGCCTTGGGCATGGGCAAGATATCGGTCGGCCCACCCTATTTCGACGCGGTATTCATGCCTTTGATGGCGCCAGCCGTGTTCCTCATGGGCATAGGCCCGCTGGCGCGCTGGAAAAATGCCGAGCTACCCGCCCTCGCTATGCGTTTGCGCTGGGCCGCAGTAGTGGCCATCCTTGGCGCAGTCCTCACCGGCGCGTTGGCGGGCGAAGTGCGCCTAGTCGCCACACTGGGCCTGGTCATGGCGTATTGGATAGTGGGCTCGGTGGCGACCGACTTGTGGGGCCGCGTGCATCCGCACGGCTTAGATTGGACGCAGGCCCCTGCGCGTTTGCGCCAGATTCCGCGTGCGCTGGCGGGCATGATGTTGGCCCACCTAGGCATCGCCGTGTTTTGTATTGGCGTAGTGATGGTCAAGGCCTACGAAGTCGAAAGCGATGTCAAGATGTCTGTGGGCGATAGCACCACGGTACGAGGCTATACCTTCACCTTTGACGGCATCAAGGAGCTGCAAGGCCCTAACTACGTGGCAGCGCAAGGCCAGATGCGCGTTACGCGTGATGGCCATGCTGTAGCGGCATTGCGCCCAGAAAAACGCATCTACCGGGTGCAGCAAAACCCCATGACGGAGGCGGCGATTGATGCGGGCCTCACGCGCGACTTGTATGTCTCTTTGGGTGAACAGGTGCAAGGCGGTGCCTGGATTGTGCGGGTCTATGTCAAGCCGTTTATCGACTGGATTTGGGGTGGTTGTTTGCTCATGGCCTTAGGCGGTTTGCTGGCGGTTTCCGACCGGCGCTACCGCCGCGCGGCAGGGGCAGAGCTATGAAGCATGTGCGCTACTTAGTGCCTATGGGCATCTTGCTGGTCTTGCTGTATTTTTTACGCGCCGGCCTGAGCCTCAACCCCAAAGAAGTGCCTTCGCCGCTGATTGGCAAATCGGCGCCTGCGTTTTCTTTACCCCGGCTGGACCAGCCCGAGCAGCGCATCAGCCGCGACGATATGCGCGGTCAGGTGTGGATGCTTAATGTATGGGCCTCTTGGTGCGTGGCCTGCCGCCAAGAGCATCCGCTCTTGGTCCAATACGCCAAACAATCCCAAGTGCCGATCTATGGCCTCAATTACAAAGACGAGCGTGCCGCGGGCATGCAATGGCTGGCTGATTTTGGCAATCCCTATACCGCGTCTATTTCCGATCGGGACGGGCGGGTGGGCATTGATTTTGGTGTCTATGGCGTGCCGGAAACGTTTGTCATCGATCGTGAAGGCGTCATCCGCTACAAGCAGATCGGCCCGCTCACGCCCGAGGTGTTGCGCGACACCATCGAGCCTTTGCTCAAGCAACTCAATAGCTGATATGCGCCAAGTCTTACACCGTCTGTTGTTCAACCTGGTCTGCGTCTTGGCTTGCAGCGGAGCCTTCGCCGTGGAGGCCTTGCCTGCAAGCGACAACCCTGCCCTGGAAGCGCAGGTGATGAAAATTTCTACTGAATTGCGTTGCCTGGTGTGTCAGAACCAGACCATTGCCGACTCCCATGCCGACTTGGCCGTGGACTTGCGCCGACAGGTGCGCGAGATGCTGCAAAACGGCCAGAGCGAGCAACAGGTGATTGAC
>CANKNK010000213.1 GCA_947483455.1 Comamonadaceae bacterium
ATCCGCCGCGCGGCAGGCCTGAGCCTGAAACGCGCTCCGCTGCAAAAACGCTTGCGTCTCCTCGGTGTCAGGGTGGGCTCGCTGCTGCGCGCCGAGGACGCTAAGCTATCGCCTACTGAACCGGAGATACCCCATGACCGTAATGCATTGCTTTTCCCTGACGATTGAAAACCACATCGCCCATTTGGTGCTGAACCGCGCCCAGGCCCTCAACACCATGGGCCCGCGCTTTTGGGGCGAGCTAGATACGGTACTTTCCGATCTGCACAAAAACAAGTCTGCCCGTGCGCTGGTTATCAGTAGCACCGGCAAACATTTCAGCGCCGGTATGGCACTGGACGCCTTTGCTGGCTCTGTCCAGATGGACGACCAATCGCCCGAAGGCCGGGCCGCGATTTTTGATAACTTGAGCGCTATGCAGGCCACCTTCACCAAGCTGGAAACGCTGCGCATACCCGTGATTGCGGCATTGCAGGGCGGCGTCATTGGTGGCGCGGTGGATATGGTGACCGCCTGCTGTATTCGCTACGGCAGCAAAGACACATTTTTCTGCATCCAGGAAATCAATATCGGCATGGTGGCCGATGTCGGCACCTTGCAGCGCCTGCCCAAACTCGTGCCGCTGGCGGTAGTCAAAGAACTGGCCTACACCGGCAGGCGTATGGGCGCCGACAAAGCGCTGGGCTATGGCCTGCTCAATGAAGTGTTTGAGACCCACGAGCAAACCGTGGAAGCGGCATTGCAATGCGCCGCCGAGATCGCCTCCAAACCGCCGGTCGCCATTTGGGGTACCAAACAAGCGGTGCACTATGCGCGTGACCACACCGTGGACGAAGCGCTCAAACAAATGGGCTGGCTACAAGCAGCCATCTGGAGCAACCGCCATGTCGGCGAAGCCGTGACGGCGTTCCAGGGCAAACGCACGGGCCATTTCCCGGACCTGGCAGAACTCAAGTCCTTCACCGATTTGGCCTGAGCGCGCCTATTGCCTCGCGGTGCGCGTATTGGCCGGGGGCTTTTGTGGGTGGCTGGTACGAAAAGGGTTGATGTCCAGGCCACCGCGCCGGGTGTAGCGGGCATAGACCGATAGCTTGATCGGCTTGCAGCGCGTCCAGATGTCCATAAAAATGCGCTCCACGCATTGCTCATGAAATTCGTTGTGGTTGCGAAAGCTGACCAAGTACTGGAGCAGGCCTTCCTGGTCTATGGCGTCGCCGGTATAGCTAATTTGCACGCTGCCCCAATCGGGCTGGCCGGTCACCAGGCAATTGCTTTTGAGCAAATTGCTCACCAAGACTTCGCTCACCGGCGCTTCGCCTTGCGTGACGCGCAGCAAATCCGGCGCGGGGCTGTAGCGGCTGCAGGCGATATCCAGTCGGTCCAGGCTTAAACCGTCCAACTCGTAAATCGGTTCGCGGTCAAACAGGTCCGGCGCAATAAGGCGCAGCCCCACGCTGCCCTGCACCGGCGCGCCGCGCCACAAGGCCTCGGACACGTCTTTGCGCATGCAGGCCAAGACCGCCTCGCCATCGGCAAACACGGTGTTGTTGAAGCTATTGAGGTAGAGCTTGAAGGACTTGCTCTCGATAATGTTGGGGCTTTCGCACGGCACCGTGAAATGCGCCAGCGCCAACTGCGGCTTGCCGCGCGGGTTGAGCCAACTCAACTCAAACGCTGTCCACATGTCGGCGCCAAAAAATGGCGGGTCCCCGGCGATGCCCAATTCGCTGCGCTTGTCCGCGCGCGGTAGTGGGAACAACAGGCTGGCGTCGTACTGGTCTACGTAGCTGGAGGCTTTACCCAGCGGCGATTGTTCAGGCTTGGCAGAGGCGGATGGGGTGCGCATAACGGTTTAGGCGCCTGCCAGTTTGCGGCGAAATACCAGACGGTCCGGCGTAGACACCTTGGCTGCGAGGCTATAGCCATCGCCTTTGAACTGCCGTAATTGTTCCGGCTTTTCCACGCGCTGCTCAATCGCAAAACGCATCATCGCGCCGCGTGCCCGTTTGGCATTGAAACTGATGATTTTGTACACGCCGTTTTTGTAGTCTTCGAACACACATTCGATCACCCGCGCTTTGAGCAACTTGGGCTTGACGGCCTTGAAATACTCTTGCGAGGCCAGGTTCACCAGCACCGGCTCGGCATCGCCATGCAGGCGTTCGTTGAGGTAATCGGTGATGCGGCTGCCCCAGAACTGGTACAAGTCTGTACCCTGCTCGGTGGGCAAACGCGAGCCCATTTCCAGGCGGTAGGGCTGCATCAAATCCAAGGGCCTGAGCACGCCGTACAAGCCGCTGAGCACACACACATGCGCTTGCGCCCACGCCAAGGCCTCCTCATCCAGAGCCCGGGCGTTGAGGCCGTCATAGACATCGCCATCAAAAGCCAGCAAGGCCTGGCGGGCGTTTTTTTCCGTGGCGCGCGTTGACCAGGCTTGGTAGCGCGCCACATTGAGGCCCGACAGCGCATCGCTCAAATCCATCAAGTCCGCAATTTGCTCTGGCGTGTAGCCACGCAGTACCTTGATCAAGGCTTGCGATTGTTTGACAAACAGGGGCGCAGAATGCGCATGCACCTGGAGCGGTGTTTCGTAATCCAGGGACTTGGCGGGCGAGAGAACAAACAACATGGTCTTGGACAGGTACACAAGGGAAAACCCGATTGTCGCCGCAAGTGCAGCGGGACGCGCAACGCTACCGTAGACACGCAATTAACAGTTCTTCTTGCAAACCCGCCAGGCGATGCCACGCGGACAAGCAGCAGCACAGCACCCCCCGCAGTGCTGAGCTGCTAAGGCATCTCCACCAATTTACCCGTTAGGCGGCGCACGACCGGCAAGACCGCCATCAGCGTAGGAAAGGCGATCAACCAGGAGACGCCCCACGAGCCCAGCCAGAGCTGCAGCACACCAGGCGCAAAACCCACACCGCGCAAGGTGCTGATGGCTGAAATCAAGCAGGTCATGATGCAGGAGAGGAAGAAGGGCAAGACGATGGCGGCATAGCGCGCGGGCAATTTGCGAAAGCCGGGGCTCGGTGGGGCATGATTTTCCATGGGCGCGATGGTAACTGCGAACAGGACCACCGAGCACCCGCACCCGAGCGATGCCGACGTCGGCAGGCGCCTCTGTAAAATCGCGGGTCTTTCCCTTGCGCCGCCGCATCACGGTGGCCGCCACCCACTCCAAAGCCCCATGTCCACACCACCTCCTGACCAGCCCGGATTGCAGTCCCTGTCCAAGTCTTTTGAGCCTGCCGCCCTAGAGGCGCACTGGGGCCCCGAATGGGAAAAACGCGGTTACGGCTTGGCAGGCGTGCGCGGCAGCGGTCAAGCAGATGCCAGCCAACCCGCGTTTGCGATTCAGTTGCCGCCGCCCAATGTGACCGGTACGCTGCACATGGGCCATGCGTTTAACCAAACCATCATGGACAGCCTGACGCGCTACCACCGTATGCGGGGCCATAACACCGCCTGGGTGCCGGGTACCGACCATGCGGGTATCGCCACCCAAATTGTGGTGGAGCGCCAATTGCAAGACAAAGGTATTAGCCGCCACGCCATGGGCGCCACCCCACATGAGGCGCGCAAAAACTTTATCGCCAAGGTGTGGGAGTGGAAAGAAGAATCGGGCAACACCATAACCCGCCAGATGCGCCGCATGGGCGACAGCGTGGACTGGAGCCGCGAATACTTCACCATGGACGCCAAGCTTTCGGGCGTGGTCACCGAAACCTTTGTGCGTCTGTATGAACAAGGCCTGATTTACCGGGGTAAGCGTTTGGTGAATTGGGACCCGGTACTCATGAGCGCGGTGTCGGATCTGGAAGTAGAAGCCACCGAATCGGAAGGCAAGATGCACTACATCTGCTACCCCTTTGCCGACGGCCCGCAGCTGATCGACGGCGTGCTGCAAAAAGGCATGACGATTGCCACCACCCGCCCCGAAACCATGATGGCCGATGGCGCACTGGCAGTACACCCCGAGGACGCGCGCTACCAACACCTGGTCGGCAAAATGGTGGACCTGCCCTTGTGCGAGCGGCAAATTCCCATCATCGCCGACGATTTCGTAGACCGTGCCTTTGGCTCGGGCTGCGTCAAGATCACCGGCGCGCACGACTTCAATGACTACGCCTGCGCGCAAAGGCACGACCTGCCCCTTATCACCATCTTTACGCTGGATGC
>CANKNK010000214.1 GCA_947483455.1 Comamonadaceae bacterium
CGCATGGGCACACCCACCACGCGGTGGGGGGGCGTACTGGTTCGCGCTGCCTCCGGTTCTGACTGGGCTGGTGCCGACTGGGCCATGGGTTGGGGGCTAATTGCTCCATCCTCTGCACCATGGCGCGCAGAGGGATCATGGACGGTCAGCACTTGGCCCGGCGGCACCTGGGCAGCAGCAGCGGAGACTTGCGCAGGGGCATGTGACGCGCCCTGCAATGCTTGCGCCGGCGCCGTCTTTAGAGGAGGCAAAGCGATTTTTTCGGAAGGCGCGGGTGCTTGGCCCGGGTCCGTTAGGCTTTCAGACGCCGATTTCAGGCTTTTTTTTTCCACCGCCCATACGCCCTGCGCGCTTTGCACTTGCGCTGACGCAGTGCCAGGCTTGAATGCCAACAAACGCAGCAGCACCATGGTCAGCGCGGCATATTCATCCGGAGCCAGACCCAAATCGCCGCGCCCGTGTAGGCAAATGCTGTAGAGCAGCTGGGTTTCATCGGCAGGCAGCAAGTCGGCCAGGCGTGCCATGTCGGCCTCCTGCGGATCGCCGCTTTGCGCCGTCTGCGCTTCGCCCACGGATTGATAGACGGCCATGCGGTGCAAGACGCTGGCCATTTCTTCCAGTGCCGACGCGGCGTTCAGTCCTTGCACCCGCAGGCTTTCCACGATTTCCACCACCTGGCGGCCCTCGCTGCGGGCCAGCGCTTCGATCAAGGCAAATACATAGGAACGGTCCACACTGCCGAGCATTTGCCGCACCGTCGCCTCGGAAACCTGGCCGCCGCCAAAGGCGATGGCTTGGTCACTCAGGCTCAAGGCGTCGCGCATGGAGCCCCGCGCTGCGCGTGCCAGCAAGTGCAAAGCGGGCGTATCAAAAGACACGGTCTCTGCCGCTAGCACCTGCTCCAAATGGTCAAAAATCGTTTGTGGCGCCATAGGCCGCAAGTTAAATTGCAGGCAGCGCGAGAGCACCGTCACCGGCACTTTTTGCGGATCGGTGGTGGCCAAGACAAATTTCAGGTAATCCGGCGGCTCTTCCAGCGTCTTGAGCATGGCGTTAAACGCATGCCCCGTGAGCATATGCACCTCGTCAATCATGAAAACCTTGAAGCGTCCCTGCACAGGCTTGTAGACCGCTTGCTCCAGCAGCGCCTGTACCTCATCTACGCCCCGGTTGGACGCCGCATCTAATTCGGTGTAATCGACAAAGCGACCCGCATCAATGTCGGTGCAGGCTTGGCAAACGCCGCACGGGCTGGCGGTAATACCGCCCTGGCCGTCTGGCCCCTGGCAATTGAGCGATTTGGCCAAGATGCGCGAAACCGTGGTCTTGCCCACGCCCCGCGTCCCCGTAAAAAGATAGGCATGGTGCAGGCGCTGGGTGGAAAGCGCATTACCCAAGGCTTGCACCACATGGCCCTGGCCCACCATTTCCGCGAAATTGCGCGGTCGGTATTTGCGGGCAAGAACCAGGTAAGACATGGCGGGATTCTACGGTGGCCCGCCCGCCCAGCGCTGGCGCGGTGCCTCGGTGAAAAATACCCCAAGCCCAGGCTTTAGTGCCCGCAAGCCAGGCCTAGGGTTCGCGCAAGCCCAGCGGGCGCAAGCAATCCGGTATATTGCCGCAGATGAAATACGGAGCCAAGCCATGAACATGCCTGCACCCGCTTCGCTCTTGATGAGCGGCGACGAATACCGCGAGTCGCTGCGCCGCTACCGGCCTCGGGTATTTCTGGATGGCCGTTTGGTCGAATCCGTAGTGGATGAACCCGGTTTTGCGCCCGGCATGAATGCCATCGCGCTGACCTATGACTACGCGCTCAAACCGCAGTACGCCAAGCTCATGACCGCAGTGCAGCAAAGCAGCGGCAAAACGGTAAACCGGCTCACCCATATCAACACCAGCGCCGGTGACCTGCTCAATAAGCTAGAAGCCGTTCGCCTGGTGTGCCAGGAAACCGGTTGCGCCCAGCGCTACCTCACGCATGACGCGCTCAATGCCATTGGCCAGGTCAGCGCCCGCATCGACGATGCCAAAGGCAGCACCGAGCACACGGCGCGTTTTTTGAACTATATGCACCGTGTGCAAGACCAAGACTTGACACTGGGTGTGGCCATGACCGACGCCAAAGGCGACCGGGGACTGCGCCCGCACCAGCAAGGCAACCGAGACAGCTATGTCCATATCGTCGACTACCAAGCCAAGCAAAACGGCCAACACGGAATCTTGATATCGGGCACCAAAGCCATCGTCACCGGCGCGCCCTATATGCATGAACTTCTTGTCATGCCTTGCCGCAATATGGGCCAGGCCGATGCCGACTTTGCCGTCTGCTGCGCGGTGCCGATTGACGCACCGGGTCTGACCATCATCGCCCGCCCCGCAGGCCGCCCCGGCGAGCCCGAGCACGGCGCAGCACTGTTCAGCAGCAAATACGGCCAAAGCACGGCGGTGTGCATGTTCGACAAGGTGTTTGTGCCGATGGACCAGGTGTTTTATGCGGGTGATTGGGAACACTCGGGCCACCTGACCTACAACTACGCTACCCACCACCGCCACACCTGCATAGGCGCGCGCGCCGGCTTTGGCGATTTGCTGATTGGCGCGGGCGCGCTGATGTGCGAAGCCAATGGCTTTGACCCCGGCCAGGAAAGCCATTTGCGCGAGCAAATGGTCGAACTCATTACCATCACCGAGAGCTTTTACGCCTGCGGCGTGGCAGCCAGCGTCTATGGCAAAGAAGACCCGTATAGCCACAGCTTTGTACCCGACGCAGTGTTTTCCAACATCGGCAAACTGTTGCTGGCCACCAAAATTTATGACATGCACCGCATCGCACACTATGTCAGCGGCGGCCTGATCGTCACCCTACCCGGCCCAGACGAAGACCACAACCCAGAAACCGGCGCCAAGCTCAGCGAGGTGCTGCGCGCCAACCCGGACGTCCCCTACGAACAACGTATACAGACCGCCCGCTTTATCGAAGACCTGACGGCTGGCTACCAAGGCGGCTGGTATTCCGTGATCAGCCTGCACGGCGGCGGCTCGCCGGCGGCCATGAAGCAGGAGATTTACCGTAACTACCCCATAGGCTCCAAAGTAGAGCTGGTGGAGCGCCTGCTCGAACGTGGTGTTGCGGCCGATGGCTCTGCCGCCCCCGCACCGCACGACCCGGCTCGTGCTATCACCCAAAACCGCCAGCCGGGTAAATGTTGTGATACCGGCTGTACCGTGCCGGGGACGCCGATGATGGTGGATTTACCCACGGTCGAGGCGACGCTGCCATCCAAACGTGTTAGCGCCAAGCCCTGAATCGAAGGCTAGGCGCTCTTAGCGGCCTTGCGTTTGGCTTTTTCCTTGGACTTGGTTTTTCCTTTTTTTTCTGACTTTGCAACGCGTTTGCCACTTACATCGCGTGACCACACAGACCGTGCGTCGGGCGCCGGCGGTTCCATAAATGCATCGCCGAAATCGCCTGGACCAGGCTCAGGCAGCGGGCGCCCGCTGTCGCGCCATTCCACCGCTGCCGGGAAACCATAGGTCTGCGCATAGCGCTTAAACCATAAGCCTTCGGGCGAATGGCGGGTGATGCCGTCAAACACATTAGCAAACATTTGCGTCTGCTCCAGGCCCATGGCATCTATGGCCTGGTTGATGACCAACTTATTCATCATCAACTGATTTTTCGGGACTCCGGCAATGCGTTCAGCCAGGTCCTGCACCACGGCATCAAGTTTGGCAAGGGGCGCCACCTCGGTAGCCAAACCCCATTCAAAAGCTTGCTTGCCGTCGATCAAATCGCCCGTCAGCATCATGCGCTTAGCGCGCATGGCGCCCAGTCGGTAAACCCACATCGCCGGGCTGGGGCAGCCCCAGACACGAACCGGCATGTAGCCGATACGTGCTTTGTCCTCCATCACGATGAAGTCGCAGCAGGTGGCAATATCACTCCCGCCAGCAGCCGCATACCCATGTACCCGCGCAATCGTGGGTTTATACGAGCGCCAGAGGCTCATAAAGTCCTCGGTATTACGCTTCATGAATTTGTAGTCGATCATCGGGTCCCAGGGCATGGGCTGGGTGATAACGTTGGTGGGGTCGCCCTCGGCGTAGTGTTTGAGGTCGTAACCGGCACAAAACGCATCGCCCGCGCCACGCAACACAATCACATGCACACGGTCATCGGC
>CANKNK010000215.1 GCA_947483455.1 Comamonadaceae bacterium
CTGCCTTTGGAAGCGCCCGCTGGCGCAATGGCCCGCCCCATGGCGCCATCACCCAGGACGACCTCAGCCTCCACCGTAGGACGGCCTCGGCTGTCCCACACCCGGCGCGCGCGGATCGATCGAATCGCAAAGTCTTTCATGTCTGGAGTTCCTTGGCCCAGGCCTGGGCGATGTCTTGCAATTGGGAAGATGGTTTCAATAAAAATGCACTAGCCACCCGCCGTACTTGCTCGCGCTGGGCGTCGTCGTTGATGTATTCCACCGGGGATTTACCGTCCACGCGGGCCAAAAACAAGCCGGGCAGTAGCCGCGCGGCGCGTGCTTCCAAGGCTTGCGGGCTTTCCCAATCGACGCCTTCCAGATAGCTGGCCGCAAACGTCTCAAAGCAGTGCAGGAAGTTGGCCCGGGCCGAGGGCGTCCACAGGCATTTCAGTAAAAAATGGTTCAGGCAAAACGCCAAGTCAAACGCCGGGTCGCTCCAGGTAGCGCATTCTGCGTCCAGCAATACCGGGCCTTGGCTGCCCAGCAAAATATTTTTCGGGCTGACGTCGCCATGTACCAAAGTTTTGGCATGGCTTTGGGTTTGCAAGACCAAGGCGTGTAGTGCGCTTGCCAGATCGGGATGCCGCTGCGCCGTAGCTACCAAGTAGGGCGCCAGGCGGATTTCAAAAAAGATTTGCTGCGTGGGAAATTCGGCTGCCAAACCGTCTTGTTGTGCGGCGTAGCTGTGGATGCGCGCCAGCACTTCGCCCACCGCTTGGGCGGTGGCTGCATCGGCCCGGCCTGCATGCAGTTCCTGCTTCCACAGGCGGTAGTCGGCAGGCGGCAGGTAGCGCATCACCAGCACGCCCAGTTCTGTGTGCTGCCCCAGTAGCGCGGGCGCGCAAGCTGGCGCTGCCGTGTTCGCAACTTGTAGCCAACGTGCTTCATACAGGTTGCGTTCGACCGGCGCTTGCCAGTCGGCGGCAACGCGTAATTTGGGCAGCGGGCGTTTGGCGCAGACCAGGCCCTTGTCAGTTTCAATACACCAGATGTCGGAAGACACCCCGCCCGTGAGCGGCATGCCTTTCAGGCTGCTTGCAACGGACAGGCCCAATTCGTGCAAGGCCCGCGCAAACTCGTGCGGGACGGGAGTGTCAAGCATGCGCAGAATAAGTGGACTCGACCAATTTCACCAGCGCATACAAAGCCTGGTTTACCGGCGTGGGTACGCCCAGCGCTTGCCCGCGCCGCACCACAAAGCCATTAAGGTGATCGATCTCACTGGGCTTGCTGCGCGCCATGTCCTGGGCGGTAGAGGATTTTTGTCCTGCCATGGTCTTGGTAATCGTGGCCACCGCTTGCATCGCTGTGGCCTCGTCCAAAAGGGTGCCGTCGGCAAGCGCCACGGCAATGACCTCGCGCACCAGAGCCACCTGGGTAGTCTGGATAGCCTGCACCGCTGCCAGCTTGCCGTAGCTGGTTTGGGCTAGCCCGGAAATCGCATTAAACACGCAATTAATCAGCAGCTTGGACCACAAGTCGACCATCACGTCTTGCGAGATTTGCACCGGCACCTGCGCGCTGGCAAAAAGTGCCACGATATCCGCCAAGGCTTGTGGCGCATTGCTGAGTCTGGAGGCTTGCATGGTGCCGATGACCAGCTCGCCCCGGCCATGGTGTTTGAGGCACCCCGGCGCAGTTATCTCGGTAGCCACATAGACCACTGCCGGAATTACTGGGTTGGGCAGTGCGCTGGCAATCAGCGCTGCGTTCTCCACGCCGTTTTGCAAACTCATGATGATGGCTTGGGGCGCCACATGCGCCGCCATGCTGTGCGCAACAGCCGCCGTGTCGGTGGACTTCACGCAAAACAATACCAGGTCTGCTTGGCGCAAAATCGCCAGATCGGTAGTTGCGGGAATGCGCACGCTCTCCACCGCAGTGGACTTGGCCAAGTCCAGTTGCAAGCCATGGCTTTGTATCGCCTGTACATGCGCGGGCCTGCCGATCAGCGTGACCTGGTGTCCGGCGCGCGCCAGCATGGCCCCAAAAAAACTGCCAACCGCACCAGCGCCAACGACGACGGTGTGTTGAATGGGAGATGTGCGCATACAGACTCCTTAGTAGCGCAAAGTATAGGGTGGGAGTTCTGGCCGGCAGCAGGCCAGCATCACCCTGTGCGCTGCGCTTGGCTGAATTCAGGCCATCAGCCCTAAAAACGTTGGCAAGGCGGTGGACAAGGCAGGCACCAGTGCGATCAGCAAACTGCCAACAAAAATAGCCAGCAAGGCGGGGGTCACCGAGCGAGCGACGCTGCTAATCGGTTTGCCGAACATGGCGGACGCAAAGAAAATATTCATGCCGGCCGGGGGGCACAGAAAGCCCATTTCCATGGATGCTAAAAACAAGATGCCAAAGTGCACCGGATCGATACCGTAGCTTTGGGCCACGGGCAATAGCAAGGGCACTAGCACCACAATCGCTGCGAATATTTCCATGAGCGCGCCGGCAAATAACAAAAATAAGACCAAAGCGACCAAAAAAATCTCCTGGCTAGGAATCAGGTTTTGGGTCGCGGTAATAGCGGCATCGGGGATGCCAGCGTCGATCAGGAAATTGGTCAGCGCGAGCGCCATACCTAAGATGAGCAACACGCCGCCAATGATTTGGGCGGCATCGCTCAGTGCCCGGAAAAAAGCTTTCAAGGTTAATTCTCGGTGGGCCAAGGCCTGCGTCATCACCGCATACGTGGCGGTAAGGGCCGCGCTTTCCATGGGGGTCGCTAGGCCGCTGACGAGCGAGCCGATGGCCACTACCGGCGCCAATATTTCCCATTTGGCGAGCCACATGGTGCTCCAGAGGGCCGCGGCTGAGGCTCTTGGGGTTTGGGGCGCCGGATGGGCGGTCGATTTCAAAAATCCACCAAAAATCAATAAGCTCATGACCATGACCAGCGCGGGTATCGCGCCCGCTAAAAACATGGTGCTAATGGGCACACGCGCCACAACCGCGTACATGATGAGCGGTACCGAGGGCGCCAGCAATACGCCTAACGCGCTGGCACTGGTGACAAGGCCAATGCCTTTCTGTTCCGGGTAACCGGCATTGCGCAATAGCGGCAGCATGAGCCCGCCAAGCGCCAAAATGGTAACGCCACTGCCCCCGGTAAATGCGGTGAAAAACGAACATAGCAAGGCGACGGCGACCACCGAGCCTTTCACGCCACCGCCAAACAGGCTGACGAATAAGTCGCCCAGTCTTTGCGTGGCTCCGGTACGCGCAAATAGCAACCCCGCCAAAGTAAATAAAGGCAGTGCCGGTAAGGATGGATTGACGGTTATTTGGTAATGCGACAAAGCCACTGAGGCCAGAGGCATACCCTCGCCCCAAAACAACACAAGCGCCAGACCCCCTAAGCCGGTAAATATCGGCGCTCCGGCAATCAATGCCGCGGCGAGCAAGGCGAAAGCTGGCCAGGGGGAAAACGAGGTCTCCTCCAGTTGCGCTGCGATGGCGATGCCCAGGATAGGAATGCATGCGGCCACCAGCACTTCCAGACGAAAACCTCGGGTGCACCTCGCGCCCAATTTACAGCCTAGCAACACAAAGCACAAAGGCATGCAGGCTTGCAGGGTCCAGACGGGCACCTTATAGGCCAGGGTATGCGCAGCATCGCGCTCTGTGCTGACGAATTGCCAACTCGCGTAGGCCAGCATGCCACACACCAATGCGCCCAATAACTGGGCGAGGCGCCACGCCGGCGTAATGCCCTTGCTGCCATCATTAGAGCCAAAGGAGCTCAGGTGGCCATGCCTTTCTGCCGCTAGCGCGCCAAACATCGCAAGCACCAAGCCTAGATGCTGCACCACGACAGGTGCGTTGGAAATGCCACTTCCCATCACAGGCCGCATCACGATCTCGATGAGCGGGATGAGCATCATCAGCCCCAAAGCCAAGGCGGCGATTTGCTCGTCCATGCTGCCCAGCCAAGTGCGAAACGCTGCCAGGCGTGCCATGTTCACTTGCCCTTGCCCGCGCGGAAGTCTTTCAGATGGGCTTGTACCTCATCAAAGGTGTCGGCTGGCACCATGGTGCCGCGAATCCGGGGGTAGAGTTTTTCAGCAAACTCGGTCCATTCGCGCATTTGATCGGGGCTGGGGCGACTGACCACCAGGCCGCGCTTTTTCATGGCATCGA
>CANKNK010000216.1 GCA_947483455.1 Comamonadaceae bacterium
AGCTAAAGACGCGGCGCAGCTCCACGCTGTCGCGCGCAGCACGCCCCACATGGCGTTGCAAAGCCACCGACGCCGTTCCGCTGGCCGCGCCCATGCACAGGGCACTGGCGCACATCACTTCAAACACCGGAAACAGCAGCGACAGCGCCGCGCCCACCAAGGCCGAGAGCACTGCCAGGCGCACGGGCCGCTGCAATCCGTGGCGGTCCGCATACCGCCCGGCGGGCAATGACAAAAATACCTGACTGAGTGAAAACAGTGACAGCAATAACCCCACATGCCAGGCACTGTGCCCCATGCGCAGGGCCAGCAAGGGCGTGGCCATGCGCATCGCCACCATGCTGGAATGCAAAAAAATATGGCCAGCGATCAGGCGCGGTAGCCAACCGCCGCGCATGCTGGCCTGCGCGGCACCCGCTTCATCAGGAAACGCCAGGCCCGTGCTGGCGTGCGGCGCGGGTTCGCTCACGTTGGTGAATGCCCGTCGTCGCTGTCAAAGTCCTTGTCCAACGGAATCAGGCCGGTGGCCTGCACCTCTGGCAGGCCCTCCACTTTTTTCAGAGCCCGGCCCATGGCGCGGCTGCGCACCTCGGCGTTGTCTAGGGTTTTGAGCACGGTTTCGGTTTGCGACTTGACCTTGGCCAGCACATCGCCGAACTTGCCAAACTCGGTCTTGACCGCGCCCAGCACTTGCCAGACCTCGCTGGACCGCTTTTCCAGCGCCAGCGTGCGAAAGCCCATTTGCAATGAGCTAAGCATGGACAGCAAAGTGGTCGGGCCTGCCAGCGTAATGCGATGGTCGCGCTGCAAAGACTCCATCAAGCCCGGGCGGCGCAGCACCTCGGCATACAAGCCTTCGGTGGGTAAAAACAAAATCGCAAAGTCGGTGGTGTAAGGCGGCTCGATGTATTTTTCGGCAATGGATTTGGCTTCCAGGCGGATGCGCAGTTCGAGCGCTTTAGCCGCAGCTTCGGCGTCGGCAAAATGCGCCCGCCCTTGCGCGTCCAGCAAACGTTCGTAATCTTCGTTGGGGAATTTGGCGTCAATCGGCAACCACAAGGGCGTGCCATCCTCGGCCTTCCCCGGTAGCTTGATAGCAAAGTCCACGACGTTTTTACTGCCCGGCCGGGTGGCCACCTGGGTGGCGTACTGGTCGGGCACAAACACCTGTTCCAGCAAAGCAGCCAACTGCGCCTCGCCAAAAATACCGCGGGTCTTGACGTTGCTAAGCAAATGTTTGAGGTCACCGACGCCCTGGGCCAGGGTTTGCATTTCGCCTAAGCCTTTGTGTACCTGCTCCAGTCGGTCGGCCACTTGCTTAAAGCTCTCGCCTAAGCGGGCCTGCAAGGTGGTTTGCAGTTTTTCGTCTACCGTGGCCCGCATTTCGTCCAGCTTGGCAGCATTGGTGGTTTGCAATTGCATGAGCTGTGCTTCGAGCGTGGTGCGTACCTCGGCCAAGGTACGGGCACTGGTTTCGCCCAACTCGGCAATGCGGCGCGCATTGGACTCGCTCAAAGCCCCCAATTGCGTGCTCAAGGTATCCGACAGATTTTTTTGCAAGCCCGCCAGTTGCTGCCCAAAGGCGTCAATCTGGGTGTTTTGGGTGCGGGTGGCCTCAGCGCTTTGGGCCGTCAGCGTTTGCTGAAAGGTCGCCATGCTTTGGGCGGCTTCCTGGCGGCTGTCACGCCCGCTGTCGGCCAGGTCGCGGCGCAGTTCGCGCTCCAAGTGGTCTAGGCGCTCTGCTTGGGTTTGCAGCGCGGTCAATACGGCCTGCGCAGCTTGATCACTGTGTGCAGCGCCCGGCGCGCGGCGCAGTAACAGTACCAACAACAGTACGGTGTGAACGCCAAAGACAAGTAGCGCCAGCCAGATCCATCCTTCAGTCACAGCATATTCTTTCTAAAAGCCGATTGTCCTTGAAATGGTAGGCAGGCCGGCGCCGCTCTGCATAGTGCAACGGGGGAGAGAAAAGGTTCAGGATCCATGCATAGACCATGGTGCAAGGGATTGCAGCCCTAGGCAGGCCGCTCCCAAGCCTGCCAGAGCATGTGCGCCAAAGGCGCATCGCCCGGGGCGTGTTCTGCCTCGCGTGTTTAATGACGCGTCAACACCTCAGGGTTGAGTGGCGTTACCGCCTTGCCCAGGGTCAGGTAGCCGATTAAATTGTCCACCGCCAAATCGGCCATGGCCTGGCGGGTGCCGGGCGTAGCGCTGGCGATATGCGGCGTCAACACCACATTGGGCACGGTGAGCAGGTCCGGATGCACGCTAGGCTCACCCTCGTAGACGTCCAAGCCCGCTGCGGCGATAGTACGCGCACGCAATGCCTGCGCCAGAGCGCCGTCATCGACGATCCCGCCGCGGGCCAGGTTAATTAGCGTGGCCGTGGGCTTCATCCAAGCCAATTCGGCAGCGCCAATCGTGTGGTGCGAGGCAGCGCTATAGGGCACGACCAACATCACATGGTCCGCGACTTGGAGCAATTCCTGCTTGCCCACATAACGCGCTTTGCATGCCTCTTCGGTGGCAGCGTCCAGGCGGCTGCGGTTGTGATAAATCACTTGCATGCCAAAGCCAAAGGCAGCCCGGCGCGCAATGGCCTGGCCGATACGCCCCATACCCATAATGCCCAAGGTGCTGCCGTGCACTTCGGCGCCGGAGAACATGTCATAACTCCACCGCGTCCACAAGCCGGCACGTAAAAAATGCTCGCTTTCGGTGACCCGTCTGGCGGTCGCCAGCAATAGCGCAAAGCCAAAGTCGGCCGTGGTTTCGGTGAGCACATCCGGCGCATTGGTGCCAAGTACGCCTGCTGACGTCATGGCGGCTAGGTCAAAGTTGTTGTAGCCCACTGTCATATTGGCGCAAATTTTCAGATCCGGGCACTGGGCTAGCAGCTCCGCGTCCACGCGCTCGGTGCCCGTGGCAAATACGCCCACCTTGCCCTGCATGCGGCGCAGTAACTCGGCCCGGTCCCACAACACATCGTCCGGGTTGGACTCGACGTCGAAATGGGCAGACAAGCGGTCAATCACGCTTTGAAAAATAGCGCGGGTTACCAAAATTCGGGGTTTGGACGTGGACATAGTGGTAGTGAAGAAAGGTGAATTACAAACTCAAGCGAAAAACGACTGCGGGTAAAGCCTTGGAGCAGCGTTGGTCAACACGCCATGAATCATCCATCGAGCCAACGTGTAAATTCGGCCACCGGCACGCGCGGCGTGACAAAACCATTGACCAGCGCATCGGCATCGGCATAACCCAGGGCCATGCCGCACACCAGCATTTCGCCCTCGCCTGCGCCGATGTGCGGCATGATAATTTTGGCAAAGCCATTCCAAGCTGCTTGAGGGCAGGTGTGCAGACCTCGCCCACGTGCGGCCACCATGATGCTTTGCATAAAGGCGCCGTAGTCCACCAGTGAGCCGCGTCCCATCACCCGGTCGATGGTGAACATCAGGCCGACCGGCGCATCGAAGAAGCGGTAGTTGCGCTGGTGCTGGGCGTGCATCTTGTCCTTGTCGCCTTTGCCAATGCCCAATAGGCCGTACAAACCCCAGCCGTTTTCGCGGCGGCGGTCAATATAGGGGCTGACCCACTTTTCCGGGTAGTAGTCATATTCCTCGCGGTAGCTCTGCGCCACCGAGGGATCAGCCCGGATGGCGTCGTGCGCAGCACAGACTTGCGCTACCAGGCTATCGCGGCTGCTGCCTTGCAGCACATAGACGCGCCAAGGCTGACAATTGGTGCCGGACGGGGCACGGCTGGCCACGTCCAAAATTGCCTCGATGTCGGCGCGCGGCACCGCCTGGCCGGTAAAGGCCCGCACCGACATGCGGCTGCGGATCGCCGCGTCAACGGTCTGGGTCTGACTCAAATGCTCCATGCACAAGCTCCACTTTTTGAAAAGGCCTGCCGGTGAGGCGGTGGCGGATAAATAGCCTGCCGGGGCAGCTAGGGTGACCCGGATTGCAAAGGCTCCAAGACGCGAATCAGGGCTAATGGTAGCGGCGTCGGCTGGCGGCCGGCGGCATCGACATACACATGAACCAAATGCCCTTGGGCCGCGGCCTGTTGCTGGCCGGTGGCGAAAACGCCCAATTCATAGCGCACGCTACTGCGACCTTGGTGCGCCACCCGCAAGCCCAGTTCCACCGTTTGTGGGAAAGACATGGG
>CANKNK010000217.1 GCA_947483455.1 Comamonadaceae bacterium
CAAAATTTTGGCGTTGCCGCTTCCCCCGGCGGCTAAGCCCACGCAGACAGCTAGTGCACCTGGTGCCGTCGCGCAGGCACCCGCAACGCCTGCTAGCGCCCCGGCAGCTAATGGCGCGCCGACTGCAGCGGTCGAAGACGATGTTTCTTTTGTCTGGCCGGTACGCGGTGACATCGTGGCGACGTTTGATGAAGCGAAAAACCGTAAAGGGATCGATATTGGTGGCATTGCCGGGACCCCAATATTGGCGGCAGCCGATGGCAGAGTGGTATACGCCGGATCAGGTTTGCGCGGCTACGGTAATTTGATCATCCTTAAACACAGCGCGACTTTTCTAACTGCCTATGCGCACAACCAGACGCTACTAGTGAAAGAGGAGCAGACAGTAAAGCAGGGCCAAAAGATTGCAGAAATGGGCAATACCGATGCAGACCAAGTGAAGCTGCATTTTGAAGTACGCAAAATGGGTAAACCGGTTGATCCGGCCAAATACCTTCCGATTCGCTAATACAAACAAGGGTGGCCCGTGCTATTGCTATGCCGGGCTGATAAAGATGTCTGACACCAAGGCGCTTGCGCCTGCTAGCCAATCTGCTGAGCTTGCCTCCCTCACGGCGGGCACGGCGCCCACCTACGTGCCGGACCCCGCCCAGTTGGCTGCAGCGCTTGGGCTGCAGGAATATTTGACGGTCCGCAGTTTGGACCTGGAAGGCCAGGGCGTGGCACACCGCGCCGATGGCAAGGTGGTGTTCATTGACGGCGCTTTGCCTTACGAGGTGGTAAGCGCCCGCATCCATCGCAGCAAGTCCAGTTTTGACAAGGGCACGCTCACCGCCTTGCACCACGAATCCTCGCAAAGAGTGGTGCCCCTGTGCCCGCATTTTGGCCTGCACGAAGGCGCTTGCGGTGGCTGCAAGATGCAGCATTTGCATCCGGCGGCGCAAGTGGCCGTCAAGCAAAGGGCCTTGGAAGACCAATTGCGCCACATCGGCAAATTGCGCCCTGACCGCATACTGCGGGCCATTGAAGGGCCGGCCTGGGCCTATCGCTACCGCGCCCGCTTGTCGGTGCGCTTTGTGCGCAAAAAAGGCGCGGTGTTGATCGGTTTTCACGAGCGCAAAAGCCATTTTGTAGCGGACATGAAGCGCTGCCCGGTGTTGCCGCAACATGTCAGCGACATGCTTTTACCCTTGCGAGACTTGATAGCGTCCATGGACGCCGTGCAACATATTCCCCAAATTGAGTTGGCCATTGGTGACCGGGGCGGCCCGGGCGCTGCGGACGGGCAGGGCGATGTGACAGCACTGATCTTGCGTCATTTGCTACCGCTCAGCGAGGCAGACCGCGACAAATTGCGTGCCTTTGCAATGCAGCGACCAGGCTTGCAATGGTGGCTGCAAGCCAAGGGCCCGGACACTATCGTCTTGTTGGACCCCGCCGACGAGGCGCGCACTGGTGCGTTGGCTTACAGCTTGCCTGATTTCGGCATCACCATGCCATTTCGCCCTACGGATTTCACCCAGGTCAACCCGCATATCAACCAGGTATTGGTCGCGCGCGCATTGTCACTTTTGGCAGTGCAAAAAAGCGAGCGGGTCATTGATTGGTTTTGTGGCCTGGGCAATTTCACGCTGCCCTTGGCCACGCAGGCGCGCGAGGTACTGGGCGTGGAGGGCGCCGAGTCCTTGGTAGCGCGTTCGCGCGATAACTACCGGTTGAACCAGGCTGACAGGGCGCCTATACAAGCGCTCGCACCGACCAAATTTTTGGCCCGCAATTTGTTTGAAATCGACAGCGCGGCTTTGTTAGCGGATGGCCCGGCTGACAAATGGTTGGTGGACCCCCCGCGCGAGGGTGCGTTTGCCCTCGTGCAGTCTTTGGTCGCGCTCATGCAGCAAGCACCGCGCACAGAAGGATGGAAGCCTCCGCGACGGATTGTGTACGTCAGCTGCAACCCCGCCACCTTGGCGCGCGATGCCGCGGTCTTGGTCGGCGAGGGCGGCTACCGCTGCATGGCAGCCGGTGTGGTCAATATGTTTGCCCACACCGCGCACGTTGAAAGCATTGCGGTATTTGAGCTTGAGGGCACTAAGCCCTTTTCTTAGCGCCGCTGCAACACCCAGACGCCGATGTTGCTATCGGCAGGATGCAGCACCAAGGCTTTGTCCTCCCACACCGCTGTGTCGATGTGGGCCGGTAAGGATTGCTTGGGGCCAGGCGGAACCAGCAGCCAGGGGCAGTCATTGCGCAATGTGGCAGTGCCGATAGGCAACTTGCCGATCCAGCGCAAGGCTGCAATTTCGCCAATATTCAATTGCTCTGCGCGCACACAGCCTGGCGTATTGATGTGCTTGGCCACCAGGGGGGCCCAGCGGTCATAGCTTTGGGTGTAATCAAACAGTGCAATGCCCATGCTCATCATCAGCGTCCAGCACCAGGCAATGCCGCCAGCGGGCAGCACCAGGCTGCGCCAGAGCTCACCTCGGTGACGCCCAACACGCCAATGCACCAGCCTGCCCCAGGCCACGGTAGCGATACCGGCCACGCACAAAGCCAGCCATGAAAATTGCGCCTCAAAGCCCGGCGCAAGGCGTGCAATATTGGTCGCCGGGTTGGCCGGGATGCCGGTAAGCATGGCAATAAAGTGCACCCATAAAACCAGCCCCCAGCCTGTAAAAAACAGCAGCGTGAACCAGTCGATGAGCGAAGCCACTTGGCGTTTGAGCGTAGGCAAGGCAAAGGCCGCCAAACTCGATATCGCAGGCAGTGCCAGCAACAAGGTGTGTTCCGAAGAATTCATGCACCAGCTGGCGACTAAGACGGTGAGGAGCACCAGCAGCGGAAGCGCAAGGTGGCGGCTGGCATGCAGGCTCCAGAGTTGCCGACGCCACACCCACAGCGTCCATAAGGCCAAGGGCCAGGCCGGCCAAAGAAACCACAGCAGCAGCTCGGTATAGCCTTGCCATGGGGAGGCCAGGTGCAGTGGGACGTCAAGCTTCCAGCGCCACAAGTCCAGCGTACTGGCGATGGCCACACATGCCAGCGTGCTTATCAGCAAGACGATGACTCCCGCCTTACCCCGGTACAGGCCGGGCGTGTGATCCACTGTAAAAAATAGCTGGGACAGCTCAAAAACCATGGCACCCAGACCAAAAATGAGCGCCAGCGTGGGCGCACCACTGATACAAAGGCCCAGCAGGCTCAAGGTGATTGCTATGCAGGCCCGCAGGGGCCTCCAAGGCAGGGCGCTGACGCCGCTCAAAAAAAGTGCGACGAAGGCGAGTTGCACGAGCTCCGGTGAAGTTTCATGCGCCATAGGCGCCAGGCCTAGGCATGCAATGAAAGCGAGCAAGCCGCCATCGGCGATAGAGCGGGCATAGTCGGTGGTCTTGGCTTCACCGCCGAATGCAAATACAACAGGCTGCGCACGGGGACTGCGTGCCAGGTAATAGGTGCCGTACCAGTGTGCAGCCATGGCCGCTCCCAGCGCCAGCATGAAGGGGATGCGCGCCAGCGACTGCGCCTCCAGACCGCTGCCACCCCACTGCAACATCCAAGCGCCCAGCCAATAGGGCAAGAGTGCCCCTTGTTCTGAGGCCATGCCGACCAGGCTCGGATGCCACCAATCTGCGTGGCCCCAGGCCAGTTCGGCCATATAGCCTAGGGCGCCCATATCAGCGAATTTCCAACCGCTGCGGCCAACAAAGCCCGCAAGCACATAGACCACGCATAAGGACAGCAAGGCCAGGCGCGGTAGCCGCGCGGCGCCGGCTTGGGTGACGATGGCGGGTGTTGTGTTCAAAACTTCAATGCAGGAAACAAAAAAGGCAGCACGGGATACCGGGCTGCCTTGGATTGTGCGTCAGGCTTGCGCCTGTGACAGTTATTTGGCTGCAGTTTTGCCGAAACGGTTGCGGAATTTCTCCACGCGTCCACCCATGTTGTCTACCGACTTTTGGGTTCCGGTGTAGAACGGGTGCGATTCGCTAGAAGTATCCAATTTGTAGAGCGGCAGCTCGCGGCCGTCTTCCATCTTGATCATTTCTTTGGTGTTAGCGCAGGAGCGGGTCACGAATTTGAAGTTATTGGACAAGTCCACAAAACAAACGTCGCGGTAATTGGGGTGAATGCCAGCTTTCATAATCTATCC
>CANKNK010000218.1 GCA_947483455.1 Comamonadaceae bacterium
CGCATTGCGATTCCACCAACTCGATAAACAAATCGGTCAGCGCCAAGGACTTGCGGCGCAGGGCTGCCATGCCTCCGAGAGCTTGGGCGGCAGTAAATACATCCAAGCCACATTCGAGCAAGCACAGGCTGACGATAGGCTGCGTGCCGCACAAAAACTGCGTGATACCTGGTGCGCTGCGGTAGGTGTTGTCAAAGGCGAAGGGCGCTGCATGGCCCCACCAGCCGGACAGGGGTTGCATAAATGGCAGATCGGTGCGCGCACTATGGCGCGGATGGACCCATAAAAATGCCGGGGCGCCTGGCCCGCCGTTGAGGTATTTATAGCCGCAGCCCACGGCGAAGTCGGCATCGGCAGCGCGCAAGTCCACCGGCACCGCACCTGCGCTGTGCGCCAGGTCCCACACGACCAGCGCGCCAGCGGCATGTGCTGCGGCAGTGATAGCCGCCAAATCGTGCATGGCGCCAGTGCGGTAGTTCACATGCGTGAGCATCAGCACCGCCACCTGCGGCCCCAGGGCTTGCGCGACGCCATCAGCTTCTACCAGCAGCAAGGTGCACCCATGGCTTTGGCACAGGCCCTGGGCCATATACAAATCGGTAGGAAAGTTGCTGCGTTCACTGACGATCACGCGCCGCGCCGGATCTGCAAACTGCGCGATGCGGATGGCAGATGCCAGCACCTTGAATAAATTCACCGAGGTCGTGTCTGTCGCCACCACTTCGTCGGCGCCGGCGCCGATCAAGGCAGCGATGCGAGCGCCCAGGCGCTGCGGCAAATCAAACCAACCCGCCGCGTTCCAAGACCGAATCAAGCCCTGGCCCCACTCCTGTTGCACCACGTGCGCCGCGCGCGCTGCGGCGGCCACCGGCAGCACACCGAGTGAATTGCCGTCCAGGTAGATCGTGTCCGCTGGAATACTGAAATGCGCGCGCAAAGGGCGCAGAGGGTCGGCCGCGTCGAGTTGGCGGCAGTCGTGCAAAGTGGTCATGAATTTTGAGGAAGTGAAGGTGCGACTTGAATGGCCCCAAGCTGCGATTAGATTGCAATTTAGCTCGCTTGACCTTAGCACTCTGATTGGCTGTATGGTGTCGCTTATTTGCGACATATCATGTGGGCATAGAAGCGTCTTGCACCCACACCGTTTCTCAGGTGCCTTGCCCCATCCTTACCAGCCGGCCCGGCCTGGCCCCAGTAATTTCTCCCTCCCGCAGCACCGCCTGCCCGGCAACCCAGGTGCCGATATAGCCCTCCGCCTTTTGTAAAAAGCGTTTACCGCCCGCAGGCAGGTCGCGCACCAGTTGGGGCATGCCTACGCTCAGGCGCGTGGGGTCTATCAGATTGAAGTCGGCGCGCAGGCCTGGCTGTATCAGGCCCCGGTCGTGCAGTCCCAGGTAGCGGGCGTTGCGTGCGCTCATCATCTCCACCACTTGCGCCAGGGGTAGACGCTCTTTGGCGCGGCCTAGCACCCAGTGGCTGAGCATGAAGGTGGAGAAACTGGCGTCGCAAATCGTGCCCACATGCGCACCGGCATCGCCTAGGCCGAACAGGGCGCGCGGGTGTTGCAGCATGGCGTGTACCGCATCCAGCGAGCCTTGGTTGTAATTGAAGATGGGGAAGTAAATCAGCTGCGCACCATCACCTTCGCACAGGTAGTCGTACATGGCCTCCAGCGCTGTGGTGCCGCGCTGCTTGGCGCGCACCAAAAAACTTTGCATCACATCGGGCTCATAGTCCAGGCGCGCATCCAGCGCAAACATGCGCCCGGCGATGAGCTCAATACGCGCGAGTAGCAAATCCACCAGCGGCGGTATGGGCGTTCCGTCACCGGCCAGAGTTTCGGATTTTTCGGACAGGATGCGCGCTTTGCGGGCCGGTTCGCGTAGGGCTTTAGCGCGCTCCGCCAAGGGCAGGGCGGCCACTTCTTTATAGCCAGGAAAACCCATAAACGGATGGAAACTCGCGTCCAGACCGTTGATTACCCCGATACCCCGCGCAGCGGTTTGCAGGTACAGCGGCAGGCCTTGGACCACGGCCGCTTCCACGCGCTGTTGAATTTGCAAATACTGCTCGCCGCCTGGGTCGCGTTGCAGCCAGGTCATGGACAGGGGGCGGCCGCTGGCCTGGGCCAGTTGCTCCACCAAATCAAACTCGGCGTCAAAGCCTTGGGGGCCTTGCATGAGGTCAAAGTCGCTGACCACTTGCACCACGCCATGGCCCAGCCCTTCGAAGGCTTGGCCCAGACCGCGCAGTTCGGCGGCGCTGGCAATGGATGCCGGCGTGTCGTGCCCCTCGGCGGTGCGGTGGTTGTCGGAGCGGCCTGTGGAAAAGCCTGCCGCGCCGGCTTGCAAAGCGCTGCGCAAATGCGCGCGCATGGCGTCCACGTCGGCCTCGGTAGCGGCCTCACGCGCTTCGGCGCGCGCGCCCATGACCAACATGCGCAGCGGGTCATGCGGCACCATGGTCAAGAAGTCCAGGCTGTGCGCCATGCCGTCTAGCGCGTCCATGTACTGGCTAAAGCTCTCCCAGGAAAAGCGCACGCCTTCGCGTAGCGCCACGCCCGGGATGTCTTCTACGCCTTCCATCAGCTTGATCAGCCTCTCTTCGCTGCCCGGTCGCAGCGGCGCAAAGCCCACGCCGCAATTGCCCATGAGCACCGTGGTCACGCCATGGTGGATGCTGGGACTAAAGGTTTCGTCCCAGGTGGCTTGGCCGTCGTAATGGGTGTGAATGTCGATAAAGCCCGGTGTCAGCCAGGCGCCTGCTGCGTCCAGGATTTCGTGTGCGGCGCTGCGGATGCTGCCCACCTGCGCGATGCGCCCGTCTTGTATGCCTACATCGGCGACAAAGGGCTCACCGCCGCTGCCATCGACCACGGTGGCGCCACGGATCAGTAAGTCAAGCATGTTCGTTTCCTTGAATTGCCATGCGATCTGCGCGCCGCCATAGCAAAGCCAATGACATACCGCTGACGATATGCCAAATGCCCCACAGGCTGGCGATGATGACCATGCCCAGATCGGCGTTGAACTGCACCGCAATAATGCCCAGCGCCAGCCCGGCGTTTTGCATGCCGCCTTCGATGGTGACTGCACGCCGGTCTGCCGTGGCCAGGCCCATGGCCCCGCTGGTCAGCCAGCCCATGAGCAAGCCACTGGCGTTGTGTGCCACCACCAGGCCCAGCGTGGGCAAAAGCCCCAGCGTCAGCAGTTGCCGCTCTTTGATCAGACCCAGCACGATAAGGGCCAAGAGCGCTATCAGGGAGAAATTGCCCAGCGGTTTACGGATGCGTGCGCTCAGGGCGGGCAGGCGCCGTGTCAGCGTCAGGCCCAGCGCCAGGGGTAATGCCAGCAACGCAAACAGGCTGATCCAAATGTCTGAAGGGTCGATGTTCAGGGTTTGCAGCCACCCGGCGGTGGCCGGGTTGGTGGCCACCATCCAGCTAAAGTTAAATGGCGTGGCGAACAGCGCAATCAGGCTAGCCACTGCCGAGATACTGACCGATAGCGCCGTGTTGCCGCGCCCGAAATGCGTCACCACATTGCTCAGGCTTCCGCCGGGGCAGGCCGCCACCAAAATCATGGCCGCTTCGACGTTGGGCGGCAAGTCCAGCACCAGCGTGGCGGCCCAGGTGCCCACGGGCAGCAAAATGAATTGGGGAACGAGCCCCACCACGACAGCCTTGGGGCTGCGCGCCACGCGCAAAAAGTCGTCCAGTTGCAGCTCCAAGGCCACCGAAAACACCATGGTGGCCAGCACCAGGCTCAGGACAATTTGTTGCGCGTTCATTGGGCTGGCGCTCAGCCCAGGCGCTGGCGGTGCAGCGCAATCTCTTGCAGCACACGCTCGGGGGCGGTGCCGCCAATGGTGCTGCGCGCGTCCAAGGAGCCTTGCAGGCTCAGGCAGTCAAACACATCGGCCTCGATGGCTGCATGAAAACCCTGTAGCGTGGCCAGCGGCAGTTCGGACAAATCTTTGCCCGCCACTTGCGCACTTTTGACGGCGTGGGCCACCACCTCGTGCGCGTCGCGAAAGGCCAGGCCTTTTTTGACCAGGTAATCGGCCAGGTCGGTGGCGGTGGCGTAGCCGCGCGCTGCGGCCTTGCGCATCGCGTCCTCATTGACGGTGAGGCCGCC
>CANKNK010000219.1 GCA_947483455.1 Comamonadaceae bacterium
AGCCCCCGCAAGCCCATACGGCCCCTGCCCGATACTTTGATCAGCCAAATTGCGGCCGGCGAAGTGGTGGAGCGCCCGGCCTCAGTCGTGCGCGAGTTGGTGGATAACGCGCTGGACGCTGGCGCACGCCGAGTGACAGTGCGCTTGCTGGCCGGCGGAGTGCGCCTGATTGCGGTGGAAGACGACGGCATGGGCATAGTGCGCGCCGAATTGCCACTGGCCTTTGAGCGCCACGCCACCAGCAAGATCGGCAATTTGCAAGACTTGGAATCCGTGGCCACCATGGGCTTTCGGGGTGAGGCGCTGGCCGCCATCAACGCGATTGCCGACTGCGCCATCTTGTCGCGTGCGCTGGGCCAATCAGAGGCCTTTTTGCTGGACGGGCGCAGCGGCGAGTTGCGCCCGGTGGCCCGTGAAACCGGCACCACGGTGGAAGTGAAAGAATTGTTTTACAGCACCCCTGCGCGGCGCAAATTTTTAAAGACCGATGCCACCGAACTAGCCCATTGCATAGAGGCGGTGCGCCGCCACGCACTGGCGCGGCCTGACGTAGGGTTTGCGATTTGGCACGAAGGCAAGTTGGTGGAGCAATGGCGTGCGCATAGCGATGGCGGGCTTGGCTTGCATGCACCTGATGCGTCAGCAGACGAAGCGGACACCACCGCGTTATTGCGCGACACGCAACGCGCCGCCCTGGACCGGCGTTTGGCCGATGTATTGGGTAGCGATTTTTTAGCGCAATCGATTGCCGTCGATTGGCGCAGCGCTCCCGGCCCGCAAGACCCGAGCGGCTTGGGCGCTCGCAGCATGCGGGTGTGGGGCCGCGTCGGCATACCCGATGCCGCCCGCGCACGCGCCGACCAGCAGTTTTGTTATGTGAACGGCCGGTTTGTGCGCGACAAAGTGCTTAGCCACGCGGCACGCAGTGCCTACGAAGATGTGCTGCACGGCCAGCGCCAACCGGTGTATGCGCTCTACCTGGACATGGACCCGACGCGGGTGGATGTGAACGTGCATCCCACCAAAATCGAGGTGCGCTTTCGGGACAGCCGCGAAGTGCACCAAGCCGTGCGCCACGCTGCCGAAGAAGCCCTGGCCTTGCCACGCGCTGGCCGCGCTGCCCAGCAGGATGCAGACACAGCGGGCCAAAGCGCTTGGGGCAGCTTGCTCAAGCCCGACGCGGGCTTCACCGATGGCAGCCAGAACCGCTACGGCCCGGCGGCAAACCGAAGTGCACCTGGCACTATGGCAGCACCGAATTCACCTTTGTTCATGCGCCAGCAGGGCATGCGCTTTGCGCCTCAGGAAAGCGTAGGCCACCGCGTGAGCGATGTGGCGGCTTTGTGGCGGAACCCAGGCGGGCCAATTGACAATGCAAGTTCGCCTGACACGCAGGGTACCGGCAGCAAGGCATGGACAGCGCAAAGCACAGCGGATACGACACACATGGACGCTGCCTACCCGGCGCACACTCTGCCGGATGCACCAGACTGGCCGCTAGGCCGCGCCCTGGCGCAGTTGCAAGGCATTTACATACTGGCAGAAAACGCGCAGGGCCTGATCGTGGTCGATATGCACGCCGCGCATGAGCGCATCGTCTACGAAGGCCTCAAAGCACAATTCACTAGCAACCCAGCAAGCGCCGCGCAGACCAGGGCAATGGCCAGCCAGCCCCTGCTGATTCCCGCCACCTTTGCAGCCACACCGGAAGAAGCCGCTACGGCCGAGGCGCATGCCGACACCTTACATGCGCTAGGCCTAGAGGTCAGCGCCTTTTCGCCCACCACGTTGGCGGTGCGTGCCGTGCCCACCACGCTGGCCCAGGGCGATGCCGTTGCCTTGGCGCGCAGCGTGTTGGCCGAACTCGCGCAGCACGATGCCAGTACCGTGCTGGCGCGCGCACAAGATGAAATTTTGTCCACCATGGCCTGCCACGGCGCAGTGCGCGCCAACCGCCGCCTGAGCATCGACGAGATGAACGCCTTGCTGCGCCAAATGGAACATACCGAGCGCAGCGACCAGTGCAACCACGGCCGCCCCACCTGGCGGCAAATCAGCGTGGCCGAATTGGACAAATGGTTTATGCGCGGTCGCTAAGGCGCATCCCCTCGACCATGTATCCCCCATCGGCCGTACCGGCAGTTCCCTCTTCCCAGCCCGTTTTGCGCGATGAAGTGCGTGCGCTTTGGACTTTGGCTTGGCCGATTCTGGTGGGGCAGTTGGCCAACATCGGTATGTCGGTGGCCGCAGTGGCGATGTCCGGCCATGTATCGGCGCAGGACCTGGCCGGTGTGTCCCTAGGCGTCTCCTTGTGGAATATCGTCATCATCACCTTGATCGGCCTGTTGATGTCGGTCAACCCCACGGTAGCCCACCATGTGGGTGCGCAGAACTTGGCGCAGGTACCGCATGTGGTGCGCCAGGCGCTCTGGAAAAGCATCTTGCTGGGGCTGATGGCCACCGCGATCTTGCAATCCACCCAACTGATTTTTGCGTGGATGACGCTGGAAGCGCACACCCGCGCTGTGGCGCAGGACTTTGTGCTCGTTACCAGTTTTGGGCTACCCGCTTTTGCGGCCTACCGCGTGCTTTACGGCTACAGCGCCAGCATCAACCAGACCAAACCCATGATGGTGGTGGCGCTGCTGGCCCTGGCGCTTAACGTGCTGCTCAGTTGGATATTGGTGTTCGGCCACCTCGGCTTTGCGCCTAGGGGCGGCCTGGGTTGCGCTTGGGCCACCTTGGTGTCAGTGTGGTTCAACTTGCTGGGCATGCTGCTTTGGATTAGCCGCAGCGCGGCGCACCGCTCCACATTTCCATTTACCCATTTCGAATGGCCGCACCGGCCCATGCAAGTGACGCTGTTTCGCTTGGGTTTGCCCATTGGCTTGACGTTTTTTGCCGAGACCAGTGCTTTTGCTTTGATTGCCTTGCTGGTGGCGCGCTTTGGCAGCGCGCAAGTGGCAGCGCACCAGATAGCGCTCAATTTTGCGTCGCTCTTGTTCATGGTGCCCATGAGCCTGAGCGTGGCGGTGCTGACCCGGGTGGGCCAATCGCTGGGCGCGGGCGATCCCAAGGGTGCGCGCTACCGCGCCTGGGTGGGCTTGGGCACGGCCATGGTGTTTGCCAGTGCCTCGGCCTTGTTCACCGGCTTATTCGGCTCGCAGATTGCTCAGTTTTATACCGAAGACGCAGCAGTCCTGGCGGCGGCGATTCCCTTGCTTTTTTTCGCGGCGGTGTTTCAGTTTTCTGACTCTGCGCAGGTGGTGCTCAGCGGCGCCATACGCGGCTACAAGGTCACGCGCGCGCCCATGCTCTTGCACCTCACGGCCTTTTGGTTGGTGTCCTTGCCGCTGGGCTATGTGCTGGGCGTTGCGCCCGATTGGGCCCCCTGGCGCCCGCCAGTGGCGATGCAGGCCAAGGGCTTTTGGATCGCGCTGGTCGTGGCCCTAATGATTGCCGCGCTGGGTTTACTGGCCATGCTCAAAATGATTGCGGACCAACGTTGCGCGGACGCGGATGCAATCTCGGGCAGCGACAAGCCGCGTCCGCTTTGACCGTCCAATACGCATGCAAGACGCCCTACCCTTTTACCTGTCGATCGCTGGCCCCACTGCGGCGGGAAAGACGGCAACGGCGCTGGCGATTGCGCGCGAATTTGACTGCGAAATCGTGAGCGTCGATTCCGCCCTGGTCTACCGGGGCATGGACATTGGCACAGCCAAACCGAGCGCCCATGAACTGGCGGCCGTACCCCACCACCTGATAGACATCCGCGACCCGCTGCACGCTTACAACGCGGCCGAGTTTGCGCGCGAAGCGGCCACGCTGATTCGCGCCATCAGCGGGCGCGGCAAATTGCCGCTGTTGGTGGGCGGCACCATGCTGTATTTCAAAGCATTGCGCGAGCCGCTGGACGCCATGCCGACAGCCGATGTGCAGATCCGCGCAGCCATCGAACACGAGGCCCAGGCCGTCGGTTGGCCCGCCATGCACGCCCAACTGGCGCAAGTGGACCCGGCCACGGCGGCGCGCCTGGCCCCGGCGGACAGCCAACGCATTGGCCGCGCCTTGGAAGTGTGGCGCAGCGCAGGCGTGCCGCTATCGCAATTGCAGGTGCGTAGCCAA
>CANKNK010000220.1 GCA_947483455.1 Comamonadaceae bacterium
CCAGCAACTGGTAGACGACATCGCGCAGGAGCTAGGCGGCGATTAGCGCGGGCGGGCCCGCTGGTCTTTACTTCAGCGTCGGATCTGCCAGCACCTTACCCGGCTTGGGTAAGCCCGTTGGGCCGATGTGCGAAACGTGGGCCTCTACTTTTTGAACCCCGTTTTTGTCCAACTCCATGCGCAAGGCCCAGCCAATGTAGTTGATGGGCAGCGGAAAGCCGTCGAACACAAAATTGCCTAGGCTGTAAAAAATCGGCTTGCCTTTGTAGCGTTCGGTATCCTGTAACTGGTGCGGGTGGCCACCGATCACGGCGTCGGCGCCAGCGTCGATCATCAGGCGTGCCAACTGGCGTTGGCGGTCATTGGCAATAGGCTCTTCCCAGCCCCAGTGCATCACCGGAATCACCACATCGGCTTTGTGCACCGCGCGCGCGG
Source organism: Comamonadaceae bacterium (assembly GCA_947483455.1). Taxonomy (GTDB): domain Bacteria; phylum Pseudomonadota; class Gammaproteobacteria; order Burkholderiales; family Burkholderiaceae_C; genus Allorhodoferax. The sequence continues at coordinate 436 of CANKNK010000220.1, forward strand.
CGCGGATGTCGCGCAGCACTTGCGAATCCTCGCTCCAGGCCACGCCGGGACGGTCGGTGTCGGCTTCAAAACTGCGCGGTTGAAACTCGTCGTAACCTAGGATAGCTAGGCGCACGCCTTTGCGCTCGATGATCCAGGGCGTATGCGCCTCGGTCAGGTTCATGCCCCCGCCATAGACGCCTATCTTGTGCTGCTTGAGCAAGCCTAGCATCTGCGCAAAAGCCTCTTGGCCGAAATCACCCGAATGGTTGTTGGCCAAGCCCACCGCGTCAAAGTGGCGCTTGATGTATTTCAAAGCGCGCGGATGCACGCGAAACACATTGGGCTTGTCGTCCTCCGGGCTGCCGGTGGTGGCGACCACGCATTCCAGGTTGCCGATGCGTATGTCCGCCCCCGCAAACAAACGGGCAAAGCCGGCATACGGGTCCTGCCCTTTGCGCATGGCGTCCATGGGCCCGTCTTCCAGCATCATGTCGCCCACGACCACCAGGGACAAAGGCCCTTCAGTGTCCGGCCTGCGCGCCGGAGCGTTGGCCGTGCGGTGAACTTTGTGTGGGTGCTGCGTCTTGGCGTGGGTTTTGGACTTGGCAGGTTTGTCTGTGGTGGGTGGTGCGCCCGCTTCTGCGGCTGTCACCGGCGGCGTAGCAAATGCCAGCAGTAAAGCGCCAGCGGCGAGCGCGGCAAAAAGTGTGCGGCGCATCATGGCGCCACCTCGGCCAGGGCGCATTGGTATTGCAGCTCTTTGCCCAGCAACGGCGAGTACAAAGAAACCCGGCCCGTCAGGGCATCAGGTTTGGGCGCGGTCTGCGCCACCGGCTGTAAAAAACGCGTGTGCTGCATGACCATGGGCTGGCGGCGCGTGTTGTAGTACACGTACAAATTAATGCTCTCCAGGCCAGAGGCGCCACCGGCATCCGGCCCTGCGGCCAGCACAATGGCCTTAAAGCGAAAGCGATTGCCAATGGCCACCGCCTCGGTGGTGTAGGGGTCGTTCACCACGCCAAAGGTCTTGTGGTGGGTTTCGGAGTTCACGTCAAAGCTGCACTGCAACTGCGGTGCGGCCCGCGCGGCCAGCGGGCAGGCCAGCAGGGCGAGGCCGAGCGCGGCGGCGGCGGTTTGCAGCGGGCGCTGTGCTTGGAGTCGAGGGAGGAGGTCAAGAGCCATGGGGTGCGGGGTGGAAATGGCGACGGGGGGAGTGTATGCGGGCAGTGCTGAAAGCGGCCCCGTTTTAGAAGCCATCCTATTTCGAAAATCTGGCGGGTGATGCGCCGGGGCGCTTAGTCCTGGCGCACCAATATGCAGTATCGGTTGGTTGGAGAGGTGTTTGAGCCGCAGCGCGAAGCGCGGGTGCTGCAGATGCGCACGCATTGCGAGCAATTCTGCGAGCGCGAATAATTCATCGAATTAGAAGTAGCCGGCGAAGCGTCCGTGATATGCTTTGTTCATCGGAACAGTCCTTGTCCGATGAAAAAGAAAATTGAAGGGCAAACCCGGTGAAAACCGGGGACGCAAAGCCACCGAACTAAAGCGCCAGCTATTGGCGCAACGTCAGCGGGGCCGCTAGATGGGATAGGCACAGGCTGCCTATTGATCTTTTTCCTGAGCTTGCTAACTTGCAATAAGGAAGATGTTGTATGCCTGAAAACAGTAAATGCACTGAAAAAATTTCAGTCTCGCTCAAAGCGTATGCGTGCCAAATTTAACGCAAATCGCCTGCTTGGCACATGGATACAAGTGCGTTGATGTCTAAGTCGTACGGCACGCTACCGAAATTTTGTTCGCAAAAAAAGTTGGTCAAGTACACCGTTTGTTTTTAACTTATTTGTCGAAAGTAAATATATGAAATATATAAAAATGATTGCTGTGATTTCTACCGCCTTGCTGGCGACCGGGTGCTCAACAATTTCTGGAAGTGGAACATCGCAATCGTTGTCCGTTCAATCATTAACCCTTGATGGGGCGGATCTAGCTGGTGCAAATTGTGACTTAAAGAATGATGAAGGCACTTGGTTTGTAGTGACCCCTGGCTCGGTAGTGGTTCATCGATCCAACAAGGATTTACAAGTTACATGTAAGAAATCTGGTATGGACGTTGGTGCTGCAAATGTTGTCTCGCGTACCAAAGCAAACATGTTTGGAAATATCATCTTTGGCGGTGGAGTAGGCGCGATCATCGATCACAATAATGGGAGTGCCTATGAATACCCCGCTTTAATCAAAATTTTCATGGGAAAAACCAACCAAAAAATTGAGTGAAAACAATTGATGCGTAAACCCGGTAAAAGCCGGGGACGCAAAGCCACCGAAATAAAGTACCAGCCGTTGGCGCAATGTCGGCGGCGTTTCTTGCTGGGATAGGTACAGTCTGTTTGACGCTAAATTTCCCAGACTCGCTGGTGCTAGAAGTACTGTCGATTGAGTAAAGCATGCGGTTGAAACGCGGGCGCAAATTTTGGTTTTCCCCGGACCCGCAAACAAACACCATGAAAAATTTATTTTCCACCCTGGCCGTTGCCCTAATGAGCCTCGCCATGCTCGGCCAAAGCCAAGCCGCCGATACCAAAAAAGGGATTGGCTTGGCGGAGTCCCAAGGCTTGGGTGATAGCCAGCTGCAAGACTTGCAGGTCGCTTGGTATTACAACTGGGGCCCGCAATCGCAGATCAAAACCCGCGTTCCATTCGTACCCATGGCATTTAGCCCGGCGAGCATTGCCAAGCTGCCTAGCAATGTGCCGATCTTGCTGGGTTTTAACGAACCAGATAATGCTAAGCAGTCCGATTTGCGAGTTTCTGACGCGGTAGCTGCATGGCCCAGCCTGCAAGCCCGCGCACAGTCGCTAGGTGCGCCCGCTACGGCGGGCAATCCGCTCAAAAAAGCCTCGTGGCTGGACGAATTCATGCGCGCAGCGCCTAAGGTCGATTTCATTACCTTACATTGGTACAAAGGTGCGAACGCCAAGCAGTTCATCGCGGATGTGCAAGCTTTGTGTGACACCTATAACAGGCCCGTTTGGGTCACCGAGTTCGCTCCACAGACTGCGGGGGACGCACGCGAGAAACCTGATCGCTACACGCAAGAGCAGGTTGATGCGTTTATGCAGACCACTATCGCTTGGATGGAAAATTCATCCTGCGTACAGCGCTACGCTTGGCATGACGCCAAGCTTGGTACATCCAAACTTTTCGACGGACAGGAACTTAGTGCCACGGGCAAGACGTATGCCCGCCTTGGCCAAAGGTAAGCAGTGCGGTTCAAGCTGATTGCGCCAGCCATGCAGGCTTGACGTACAGTAGGCATGCAACAACGCTGCCTTTCCATGCCCACCGTCCCCACGCATATCGCCCTCCTAGGCGGCATCAATATGGATGTTTCCGTCTACGCGCACCATGCTTTGCGTGGGGGCGATTCCAACCCAGGGAGGGTGCAGTGCAGCCCCGGTGGCGTGGCACGCAATGTGGCCGAGAACTTGTTGCGCCTGGGGCAAGACGCGCGATTGCTTGGGGTACTCGGCGACGACGTGTTTGGTCAGGCTTTGTGGCAATCTGGCGCGGCCATGGGGCTGGACATGCGCGCCTGCTTGACGCTGCCTGCTCAGCGCAGCGCCACCTATGTGTGCTTGCACCAAGCCGATGGCGATATGGATGTGGCGGTGAACGACATGGACATCATGGATGCGCTCACGCCC
>CANKNK010000221.1 GCA_947483455.1 Comamonadaceae bacterium
ATCGGGCGGGTCGATCACCGTGGTGCTGCCATTCAAAATATGGTCACCCGAAAACAATATGCCGTCTTGCGTCAGCAGCAGGCACACATGGTTGGCCGCATGGCCGGGCGTGTGCAGCGCCAGCAGCGTGTGCTGCGGCGCGCCGCCGCCTTGCAGTTGCAACAGTGCTCCATGGGCGAGCACCTGGTCGGGAACAAAGTGGCTATTGGCCCGGGCGGTCGGCGCCGAAGGCAGTCCCCAAATCGGCGGCGTGTGGCCGTTGAGCTGACTGCACAGGGCTTGCAGGGGCGCAGCGCCCGGCGAATGGTCGGCATGGGAGTGGGTACAGACAATGGCCTGGATATGGCCGCCGCGCCCGTCGGCATGGCGCGCTGCGTCCCACAAGCGGGCGATGTGATCCTTGTCTGCGGGGCCCGGATCGATGACGAAATACCCAGTGGCCGCATCGCCCACCAAATAGCTATTGGTGCCTGGCCCGGTCATGAAACCGGGGTTGGGTGCGGTCAGGCGTTGCAGGTTGGCGAGCAAAGGCACGGGGCGCGCGCTTTGCCATTCGCCGGGCGCGGGCAGTTGGCCTGCGGCATGGTCAAGAATCTGAGAACTTCGGGGCATAACGGCATTGTGCAACCAAACACCGGGCATGCGGGCGCCACGCCTGATAATCGGGCCTATGCGAATTCCGTTTACCAAGATGCACGGCGCCGGCAATGATTTTGTGGTGCTTGATGCAAGCCGCGGACCCTTGGGCCTGAGCCCGGCGCATTACCGCTTTTTAGGCGACCGGCACCTGGGCGTGGGCGCAGACCAGATTTTGACGGTGGGGCCGTCGCCTGCGGCAGGCATTGATTTTGAATACACCATTCACAACGCCGACGGAAACCAGGTCGAGCAATGCGGTAACGGCGCGCGCTGTTTTGCGCGCTTTGTGCGCGAGCAAGGTCTGAGCGATAAGACACGGCTGCGCGTAAAAACGATGAGGGGCGTGATTGAGCCCGAACTGCAAGCCGATGGCCGCGTCACCGTGGACATGGGGCCGCCTTCTTTTGATCTGCAGGCCATGGGTTTTAACGCGCAGGGTTTAGAGGCGCAGGCTTTGGGCGATTGGCAGTACTGGCCCTTAAGCCTGAGAGACTCGGTGAGCGTACGCATAGGCGCGCTGTCCATGGGCAACCCGCATGCAGTGCAACTGGTGGACGATGTGGACAGCGCGCCAGTAGACGCGCAAGGGCCTTTGATTCAACAGCATGCGCGTTTTGTCCACCAGGTCAATGCCGGTTTTATGCAGGTCGTAAGCCGCCATGCGCTGCGATTGCGCGTGTACGAGCGCGGTGTGGGCGAGACCCTGTCTTGCGGCAGCGGTGCCTGCGCGGCGGTAGTGGCCGGCATACGCTGGGGCCTGCTTGATGCGCTAGTCGATGTGCAGACGCGCGGCGGCGTGCTAACAATAGCCTGGGCCGGTGCTGATGCGCCGGTGCTGATGACGGGCCCGGCCACTACGGTATACCGTGGCGAGATTGAATTGCCGGATCATTTTTAACCAAGTCTTTCACCACAACAACACCATGAGCACACCCAGCGACCCCAGCCTGAGCAACCCGATCACCGAAGACGACATCGCCAATTACCTGGCCAACACGCCGGACTTTTTTCTGCGCCATGCCGACTTGCTGGCAGCCGTCCAAATCACCAGCCCGCACAGCCACCGCGCGGTCAGCCTGCAAGAACGCCAGGCCGAAATGCTGCGCGAGAAAATCAAATTATTGGAGTCGCGCATCATGGAGATGATCCGCCACGGCAATGACAATGTACTGCTGTCGGACAAGATACTGCGCTGGGCGCGCGGGCTCTTATTGGTGCCGCAGGCGCAAACCCTGCCGGGCATGATTAGCCAGGAAATTCGTGAGCAATTTTCGGTGCCGCAAGTGGCTTTGCGCTTATGGGGTCTGGACAGCGAATACGCCGATAGCGCCTTTGCACAAGGCGTGAGCGACGAAGCCAAATTGTTTGCATCCTCCTTGACCGAACCTTTTTGCGGCCTCAACACCGGCTTTGAAGTCACTGCTTGGCTGGACAAGCCGGACACGGCCGCGTCAATTGCCATCATCCCCTTGCGCAGCGGCGACGCGGGCAGCAGTGCACCGGCCTTTGGCATGTTGGTGCTGGCCTCGATGGACGCGCAGCGTTTCCATGGCGGCATGGGCACGGACTTTTTATGCCGCATCGGCGAGGTGGCCAGCGCCGCCTTGAGCCGTTTGCGTTAAAGCGCAGCAGCGACACCCGGCGTGGCCACCGACAGCGAACTGGTCGAACGCTATCTGGAATACGTGCGCACAGAAAAGCGACTGGCGCAGCGCACCGTGGAGTTGTACGCCCTGGACCTGTGCAAGCTTCAGGCCTTTGCGGCCGCAGCGACGAGTGCGGGCGCCAAGGCCCTATCGGGCGGGCTAGCAACCAACAGCCGCAGTGAAATAGAAGGCTTAGAAGGCTTAGGTGGCCCGACGTTGGCACTGTGCGAAGTCAGCCACCACCATATCCGCCGCTGGATCGCCATGATGCACGGCGGCGGGCGCAGCGGGCGCGGGATTGCCTTGATATTGAGCGGCTGGCGCGGCTTTTATGTCTGGCTGGGGCGCCAGGGGCTGGTCGCCAGCAACCCCGTGCAGGACGTGCGCGCCCCCAAAGCGCCCAAGCCTCTGCCCAAAGCCATGGGCGTCGACGATGCGGTGCAGTTTGCCGATTTCCGCAGCGAAGACGGCGCCTGGTTTGAGGCGCGCGATGCGGCCATGGTGGAACTGCTCTACGGCAGCGGTCTGCGCGTGGGTGAGTTGGTGGGGCTGGATGTGCGGCCGGGCCCCCAGGCCAAAGGCTGGATCGACCTGCAGGAAGCACAAGCCCATGTGCTGGGCAAGGGCGCCAAACGGCGCTCGGTACCCGTAGGCGGCGCAGCCCTGCGCGCCCTGGAGCGCTGGCTGGCGCTGCGCTGCACGCCACCGGGCCCGGCCAAGGCCGACAGCGCCCAAGACCAGCCCAAAGCCCAGATGGCCACCTTGGCGCAAGCCGCCCTTTTTACCGGGCGCCATGGCACGCGCTTGAGCGCGCAATCCGTGTGGCAGCGCTTACAGCGGCGCAGCCAGCTGGCCCACACCAGCGCTCCCGTCCACCCGCACATGCTGCGCCACTCGTTTGCCAGCCATGTGTTGCAGTCCAGCAGCGACCTGCGCGGCGTGCAAGAGTTGCTCGGCCACGCCAACATCAGCACCACCCAGGTCTACACCCGGCTGGATTTCCAGCATTTGGCCAAGGCTTATGACGCAGCCCATCCGCGTGCCAAATCCAAGTGAAACATAGCCACATTACCCGCACTATTCGCCTAGCACGATTTACCGCGTTTTCATCGCATTTTTTGGACTTGTTCACAAATTTTTTTGACTGCATTGTCTGCGCGCCTGAACCCGTCAAAAGCTAGACCATCGCGTAAGGTGTTTGCTAAGTATTTGATTTTTATAAGAATGCAGATTTGCTTTTTTTCAAGGCGCCGTGTCGAAAGCCTTGATTTTCCGAGGATTTTGGGCTCCGGAGGCGGGATATCAACAAAGTTATCCACAGATTGGGCGAACAAGCCTTGGATTTGTTACAAATCAATGACTTAAGGGTTTTTTCGCCAGTCTGCTTCAGATGCAGACGCTAAGCCTGATTTTCGCTTCACAAGATGAAAACTACAACTTTTCTGCACCCCAGCAGCGGGCACAATGCGCAAGCCGCGCGCCAGGGCAGCACAGGCGGGGCGCTAATGGGCCAGCAGTGCGAAGTTATGCACATTGTTGGGCTTAGAGCACGTATGCCAGGCAGGCCAGCTTGCGACCCAGCCACGAAAGTGATAGTTGGGCTAAGTAATTGATTTTGAAGAATTATTGTTTTTGCTCAATTTTTAGGCAACGTAAAGATATGCAGATTTGTAGAGGGTGGCTGCGGTTTTCGCGGGGCCTATCCCCAAAGTTATCCACACGTTCTGGGTATAAAGCCGTGGCGCTAATCAGATCAAGGACTTGGCCCGTTTTCCTGCCGTTTTTTATCTACAACACGCCCTATGTTTGAATTCCCTTCTGTTTTGCGCGCTG
>CANKNK010000222.1 GCA_947483455.1 Comamonadaceae bacterium
ACTGACACCTGGACCGAAATTTTGCGCCGGCGTGCGTCTAACACACAGCATGGCGCATACCCTGCGCCGCTGCGTGACATGCTGGGGCAAATGACCGCAGCGGCTACGCTGATGCAGTCCAATATCAAGTTTGACGGCTCGCTTACCATGCAGATCATGGGCGACGGGCCGGTCAAATTGGCCGTGGTGGAAGTGCAGCCTGACCTTGCTTTGCGTGCCACAGCTACGCTGATCGGTGCCTTGCCAGAGGTTGCCAGTTTGAGCCACATGGTCAATGCCCACAACCAGGGCCGCTGCGCCATTACGCTGGACCCTAAAACTAAATTCCCCGGCCAGCAGCCTTACCAGGGCGTGGTGCCCTTGTTTGACGACCACGGCATGCCGATAGAGCATTTGTCCGAGGTGCTAGAGCACTATATGTTGCAAAGCGAGCAACTGGACACCACCTTGGTGCTTGCCGCCAATGAAAGTATGGCCGCTGGGCTGCTGATCCAGCGCCTGCCGGTGCAGGGCGTCGGTAATTTGGAAGGCAGCATGGTCAGCCGGGAAAACGAAGATGCGATTGGCCGCGACCAGGATTACCAGCGCATCGCCATACTGGCCAAAACCCTCCAAGCCGAGGAACTGCTGAGCTTGGATGCGGAGACGATTTTGCGCCGCTTGTTCTGGGAAGAGTCCATCACACGCTTTGAGCCTTTGCTAGGCGCCATCGGCCCGCGCTTTGCCTGCAGCTGTAGCCGCGAGCGGGTGGCGCGCATGATCGTATCGCTGGGTGCAGATGAAGCCCATAGCGTGATTGAGGAGCGCGGCGAACTGGAAGTGGCTTGCGAATTTTGCGGCGTGCAATACCGTTTTGACCCCGTGGATACCGCGCAGCTGTTTGTCGAGCCTACGCGCCAGGGCGCGCCGGGCAGCAGCGCCCATTAATCTGCGCCTATTGCGCTGCCCGCAATGATTAGCGCGTTACAGCAGCTTGCAGCTCGCTAAACAGGCGATGTTCACAGCGGGAGTCTGAGCATTTGTCGCACAGCCAGCGCCAGGCGCCGCCTTTTTGCGCATGGGCCGATGTGCCGGGCTCCAGAACTGCCAAGGCACTGGCCAGGCGCGCAGGGCCGGTCCCATACACCATACTAAACGCCAGGCCTTCGCGCTGCAAGACGTCGCGCAGGCGTGCATCGATGCGCTCGCGCATTACCGGCCCGTCACGCTGAAGGCCATCCGCTTGCCAGGGCAGGTCTAGGCCGGTGACCAGGGTGTGGTGGTAGATACGCTGGTGTTGCAGCGCAAATGGGTAGAGCGATAGGTCTTGAAACAGCACATCGCTGTAGATGGCGGTCATGAGAGGGCTGGTGTCAGCTATCAGAAAATCTCCGCCCCTCGCTTGCTCGACCAGCTTTGCCTGCGCTTGGGCGATACCCCTTTGTTCGTGCGCAAGAGGCGTTCGACCTTGTTGATCACACCATTGGCGCAGCACTTCATGGGCGACATGCACTGTTGCGCCACGGGCTTGCCAATGGGTTTGCAAAGCGGTGACCAGGCTTGATTTTCCAGTGCATTCCGCACCGAGTACCGCGACGTTTAAGGGCTGCGCCATGGGCCCCCGGCCATTGCGTGGCAAGCAGTCTTATTTGACCACTTGCACAAAAATTTCATTGGGTTTGACCATGCCTAATTCGGAACGGGCTTTTTCTTCCACGATTTCCAGGCCCTCGCGCAAATCGCGAATTTCGGCCTCCATGCGCTGGTTGATTTGCTCTGCGCGCGCATTGCTTTGCTTTTGCGCGTTCAGCTCTTCGTTCAATCGTGCCACATTGGGAATGCTGCCACGCCCGAACCACAACTGCCCCTGGAGTACCAGTAGCAGAAGTAACAAGGCAGCGGGCAGCAGGCGCAGCTTCATCGCGAAAGGTAAGGTTTAACGCAGGTTGTAAAACGCCGAGCGGCCCGGATACACCGCCACTTCGCCCAAATCTTCTTCGATGCGCAGCAACTGGTTGTACTTGGCCATACGGTCCGAGCGGCTGAGCGAACCGGTTTTGATCTGGCCCGCATTGGTGCCTACGGCGATATCGGCAATCGTGGTGTCCTCCGTCTCGCCGGAGCGGTGGCTGATCACGGCGGTGTAGCCCGCGCGCTTGGCCATTTCGATGGCGGCAAAGGTCTCGGTCAGGGTCCCGATCTGGTTGATCTTGATCAGAATGGAATTGGCAATGCCTTTGTCTATGCCTTCTTTCAAAATCTTGGTGTTGGTCACGAACAAGTCGTCGCCCACGATTTGCACTTTCTTGCCCAAGCGGTCGGTCAGCAGTTTCCAGCCATCCCAATCACCCTCGGCCATGCCATCTTCGATGCTGATGATGGGGTATTTGTCCACCCAGGTGGCCAGCATATCGGTCCATTGCTGCGCGTCCAAGCTGAGGCCTTCGCCGCTGAGTTCGTATTTGCCGTCTTTGTAAAACTCCGAGGCCGCGCAGTCCAGGCCCAGGGCAATTTGTTCGCCGGCCACATAGCCGGCTTTTTCGATGGCTTCCAAGATCATCTGGATAGCGGCTTCATGGCCGGGCACGTTCGGTGCAAAGCCGCCTTCATCGCCCACGGCCACGCTCATGCCCTTGTCATGCAAGATTTTCTTGAGCGCATGGAACACTTCCGCTCCTTGGCGCAGGGCCTCTTTGAAGGTGGATGCACCCACCGGAATGATCATGAACTCCTGCAAGTCCAGGTTGTTGTTGGCATGCGCGCCGCCATTGACCACATTCATCATGGGTACTGGCATTTGCACTGCCGCCATGCCGCCAAAGTAGCGGTACAGCGGAAGTCCGGCTTCCTCTGCCGCTGCGCGTGCCACGGCCATGGAGACGGCCAGCATCGCGTTGGCGCCCAGGCGGCTCTTGTTTTCCGTCCCGTCCAGGTCAATCAAAGTTTTGTCCAGAAAGGCTTGCTCTGAAGCATCCAAGCCCAAAATCGCTTCCGATATTTCGTTGTTGATATGGTCCACGGCTTTGAGCACGCCTTTGCCCAGGTAGCGCAGCTTGTCGCCGTCGCGCAGCTCGATAGCTTCGCGCGAACCGGTAGACGCGCCCGAGGGCACCGCAGCGCGGCCCATCGTGCCACTTTCCAGCAGCACATCGCATTCGACCGTCGGGTTGCCACGGCTATCCAAAATCTCCCGACCCACAATATCCACAATCGCGCTCATCTTCTTCCTTGTAAAAAAGTCACACCGGGGCGGCTAGGCCCTCGAGCAAAACCATATTGAAAAACTTGGTAGCACCAGCACGCTTGGCGCGGGCGCGGGCATACATTTCCCCGTGGTACCAATCTTGGGCAGCGACAAAGCTGGGAAAGCGCAGCATGGCCATGCGCCCGGGCTCCCATTGGCCTTCCATGACTTCAACTGTGCCGCCACGCGCAAGGTACTCGCCGCCAGCCTGGGCCACTGTCTCGGGGGCTGAGGCCATGTACAGCTGGTATTGGTCCATGTCGGAGATTTGCATGTCCACAATAATGTATCCGTAGGCCATAGCGTGTTTAGTTGAAATTGTTTTCAATAAAACCGGCGCGCTTGGTCACGGTGTCCAGCGCCAGCAAGGTCTCGAGCAAGGCTTTCATATGTCGCAGGGGCACTGCGTTGGGGCCGTCGCTCATGGCTTTGGATGGGTCCGGGTGCGTCTCCATAAACAAGCCAGCCACGCCTACCGCCACTGCAGCGCGCGCTAGCACCGGCACCATCTCGCGTTGGCCGCCACTGCTGGTGCCTTGTCCGCCAGGTAGTTGCACCGAATGGGTGGCATCAAATACGACCGGTGCGCCCGTGTCGCGCATGATCGCCAGGCTGCGCATATCGCTGACCAAGTTGTTGTAGCCAAAACTAGCCCCGCGCTCGCAGGCCAGGAAGTTGTCCTCGTCCAACCCGGCTTCCCGCGCAGCGGCGCGCGCTTTGTCGATGACATTCTTCATATCACCGGGCGCCAAAAACTGGCCTTTTTTAATATTCACCGGCTTGCCCGATTGGGCCACGGCACGTATGAAATCGGTCTGGCGGCACAAAAAGGCCGGCGTTTGCAGCACATCGACCACGCTGCTGACCTGGGCGATTTGGTCTTCGCTGTGGATAT
>CANKNK010000223.1 GCA_947483455.1 Comamonadaceae bacterium
GAGATCGTTAGCCGCGTTGCCGACGCCAATGCATTGCTGCACGCGCTGCCCACCAGTTTTTCGACCCCTGAACTCAATGTGCCTTGCGAAGAAGGCGAACCGCATGCGGTGGTCGAACGCCTGATTGCCGCCGCTGCTTTTGCAGCGCCTGCGGTAGCGAGCACGATCGATGGTTTGCGTGTAGATTGGCCCGATGGCTTTGGCCTGGTGCGTGCCTCGAACACGACACCGGTGCTGGTGCTGCGTTTTGAGGGCCACGACGCACAGGCGCTGGCGCGCATTGAAGACGCCATGATGGTGCTGCTGCGCAGCGTCAAGCCCGATGCACGGTTTGAAGCGTCAGCGCATTGAGCGCCAGGTCCTGAGGGGACATTTTTTCCATGCGCATTCTCATCGTCAAGCTTTCGTCACTGGGCGATGTGATTCAGACCATGGCGGTGTTGCCCGACCTGTTGGCGATTTATCCGCAGGCACAGGTGGATTGGGTCGTGGAAGAAGCTTTCGCGCCCTTAGTCAAATTAGCGCACGGCGTGGATGCGGTGATACCCATTGGACAAAGGCGTTGGCGCAAGTCTTTTTTTAGCGCTGCCACGCGCGACGAGCGGCAGCGCTTTTATGCACGCTTGCGCCAGGACGCGTATGACGCAGTCATTGATTTTCAGGGCTTGTTGAAATCGGCCTGGGTCGCGCGTGCTGCGCGCCTGCAGTCCGATGGCTTTAGCGTGACCTATGCCAATGGCAGTGATGCCTGTTCTTATGAGTGGCCAGTGCGCTACCTGCTGCAGCGCAGTGTGCCTATGCCCCAGCGCATCCATGCGGTGGCACGCTACCGACTGTTGGCAGCGCAGGCCTTGGGGTATAGCCATGCGCCGCTCTTGCAAATGCCTGCGCGATACGCCTGGGATATCGCAACCCAGGGCCCATCGGCCCAGGAAAGGCCCGAAGTGGTGCTGGCGCATGGCACTACGCGCACAGACAACGAGTGGCCCGATGCCCATTGGCTTGCCCTGGCGCGCAAATGCATCGATGCCGGATTTTCGGTGGGCTTGCCGCACGCAGGGCCCCGCGAGCTGGCGCGGGTCCATGCGCTGGCGCAAACTCTGGGGCCGATGGCTTGCGTTTGGCCGGCACAAAGCCTAGACGCCTTGGCCCGTCGAATGGCCGCGAGCGCCGGCGTGATTGGCGTCGATTCTGGGTTGAGCCATTTGGCAGTCGCACTGGACTTGCCACATGTGCAGATCTTCAGCCAGGACCGCGCCTGGCGTGCGGGCCCGGTGGGGCGCGACTACCAACGGGTTGCCGGTGGGGCCCAGGCGCCCGACGTGGCCCAGGTGTGGGACAGCTGGACGGCGGTCATTGCGGCATCGCACGGGGCTGGGGCATGTCCATGAGCGATGGGGCGAAGAGGCCACTAACGCCGCCTTCTATGTCCGCACTCCAACGGCTGGCGCTCGCGGTTTACAGCGGGTTGACGGTTTTGTTACAACCCGCGCTGCGCTGGAAGCTGCGCCGGCGCGCGCGCGGCGAACCGGCTTATGCGCAACATATAGAACAGCGTTTTGGCCATTACGGCACTGAAGTGCTGCAAGGCGGACCGGTGCTGTGGGTGCATTCCGTGTCCCTGGGCGAAACCCGCGCCGTCGGGGCTTTGATTAGCTTGTTGCGGGTCCAATGGCCTGGCATGCGTTTGTTACTCACCCACGGCACGGCGACGGGCATGGAGGCCGGTGCGCAATTACTGCAAGAGGGTGATATGCAAGTCTGGCAACCTTGGGATACGCCGGCTGCCACGCGCCGTTTTGTGCAGCACTTCAGGCCGCGTTTGGGTTTGCTGGTGGATACCGAAATCTGGCCCAACTTGGTACAGGCCTGTGCCCAGGCGGCGCTACCTTTGTGTCTGGTCAATGCGCGGCTGAGCGCACACTCGCTGCAACGCGCCCAACGCTTGCATTGGCTGGCGGAACCGGCTTACCAAAGCCTGGCCGGGGTCTGGCCGCAGGACGAGGACCAGGCGCAGCGTTTTCGGGTGCTGGGGGTCAGGCCGCAGGCGTCTACCGGCAACATCAAATTTGATATGGAGCCCGATCTGGCTTTGTGGGAACAAGGACAGGCGGCCCGCCAGGCGCAGCTGCGCCCGGTGCTGATGCTGGCCGTGAGCCGCGAAGGCGAAGAGCAGATGTGGCTCGATGCCATAGCCCATGAGCGTGCGAGCGCGATGGGTGTGGAGCGCGTGCAGTGGTTGATCGTGCCGCGTCACCCGCAGCGCTTTGACATGGTGGCCGACTTGCTGATGTCATCGGGCTTGTCGGTGGCGCGCCGTTCGGTCGATGGGGCCATGTTTTCGCCCGCAGACGTTTGGCTTGGAGACACACTGGGCGAAATGCCTTTTTATTACGCCCTGGCTGATGTGGCCTTGCTGGGCGGCAGCTTTGCGCCACTGGGCGGGCAAAACTTGATTGAGGCGGCGGCCTGTCACTGTCCGGTGGTCATGGGCCCGCATACCTTTAATTTTGCGCAAGCCGCTGAGATGGCTCAGGCGGCCGGCGCTGCACTGGAGCGCCCTGACATGGCAGCGGCTATAGCAACTGCCATGCAATGGCTGGACGATCCCGCAGCCCTCGAGGCGGCCAGCAGTGCCGCGTGGGCGTTTGCCCAGACCCATCGGGGGGCCGCTGTGCGCCTAAGTCGTGCCTTGGACCTTCCATGGCGTCAGGGCGAGGTCGCTCTTGATTTGCGTAGCCGCGCGTAGCGAAAAGTAAGCAGGTAGCTGTGCCCGCTTCAGGCGAGGGGAAATCCGCAAACGCCTGGTTCGCGGACCTTGCTTATCGCAGCAAGGCGTTGATCGCTTGCAAATCGGCCGCCTTGAGAATGCCGCTGGCTTGGCGCAGCTTCAGGTTGCCCATCAGGACGTCATAGCGTGCTTTGGACAGCTTGGCTTTGGTGTCGTACAACTGGCTTTGGGAGTTGAGCACATCGATGTTGATACGCACACCCACCTGGTAACCTAATTTATTGGCATCGAGCGCGCTTTGGCTGGAGATGGCCGCCGCTTCATAGGCGCGCACCTGGCCGAGTGCCGAATCGACGCCCATAAAGGCGGCGCGCGTGGACTGGGCTACATTGCGTTGTGCTGCTTCCAGATCCGAGCGTGCCTTGTCTTCTAGAGACAAGGTTTCTTTGACGCGGTTTTGAATCGAGTAACCGGCGAACAAGGGCAGATTCACGTTGAAACCTACGGTGTAGCCATTGGAGCCCGAGAATCCGGGTGCTGCTATGTTGCCGTTGTTGGTGGTGGTCTGGTAGCGGGCTACCAAATCTACGGTGGGCATACTGGCTGCATTAGCCTTTTGGGTTTCCAGGCGGGCCACTTCCAGCGCTAAGTTGAGCTGGCGTATGGCGGGATGCTCGGTTTGCCCCATGGTTAGCCACTCGTTGATATCGGCAGGGGAGAACTCGGATAAATTGAAATTCGGGATAAGCGCAAGAGGCTTGACATCAGGCTTGCCCACCAATTGCGCCAGCGCCAAAACCTTGACGCGCAAATCATTTTCCGCCGCAATCTCTTGTGCCAGCACCAAGTCAAAACGGGCTTGCGCTTCACGCGCATCGGTGATGGTGGAGGTGCCGACTTCAAAGTTACGCTTGGCGGCCGCCAGTTGCTCTTGCACCGCGACTTTTTGGGCCTTGACAAATTCCAGGCTGTCGGTGGAGGCCAGTACATCAAAGTAGGCCTGGCTCAGGCGCAGAATCAGTTCCTGCTCGGCGGTTTGCAATGCGCTGGCCGCCTGCTGCACTGCCTTACGGCTTTGCGCAAAGCTGGCGTCGTCCGCGGGCCGGTACAGGCCTTGGCTGGCGTCCAGCGTCATGGTGTTGTTGTTAAAGCCCCGGTCCGCTTGTGCCAAGCCGGCGCTCATGGTGGCATTGATGCCGACTTTGGGCAGAACCAGCGCCAAGGTCTGGTCCGCTTTGTACAGATTGGCCTCGTTTTGGGCCTTGGCGGACTGGTAGGTCGCGTCAAAATCACGCGCTGCAGCATACAAATCCACCAGGCTTTGCGCTTGCGCAGCACCTGCCAGGCCTAGGGCCAACATC
>CANKNK010000224.1 GCA_947483455.1 Comamonadaceae bacterium
ACCCTTACCGCGCGATGGAGCAGCCTGGTAGCTCGTTGGGCTCATAACCCAAAGGTCGAAGGTTCAAATCCTTCTCGCGCAACCAATCAAACAGCTAAGTGCTGTAGTCAAAACGCCAACCTTCGGGTTGGCGTTTTGCTTTGTGTGGAGCGCCCATTCCGCTTAGCCCACCACCTGGTAATACAAATTCTGTGGATGCTTTGCCTGAGCGAAAAACACCCAACGCTCGGCTATCAGCGCGGGAGCTTGAATGAAGGCGGCCCAGGCCCAGGGCCAGGTGCTAGCGCTGCTCAGGGCGCAGAGCTGCAGGCCTAAAGGCAGCACGAACAAACCCAACACAAAGGCCCATCGCATATTGCGCAAGACCAACTGGCTAGCCCCGTGAAAGAACTCGCGGGTATTGAATGCACCCGCAGACATGCCCATTGACTTTTGTACCAGGCGCTTGGCGTGGATGCCGGTGGCTGATTGCAGCGTGGAGGCGGGCCGCAAACTGCTGTTGCGGCGCAGGCTGAACCAACGCACTAGGGCCGCCAGCAAGGTAGCTGCCGTGGCCCACGGAGCCAGCGTGCTTAGCAAGGCAGCTTGCCCGCCCGAGTCGGCCAGCGCGCAAGCGAGTACGCCGCCAGTAGCTAAACCGATGAGTATGAAATTAGCCACTGTGCTCCAGTGCGCCCATTCCTGAATAAAGCGCAGGCAGGCATAAATCATGGCGGTGCAATACCAAAGTACCAGTGCGCCAAAGACGATAGCCCAGGGCAGCATTTGGGTGAGCGCGCCGTCTGCGCCGGTGTAATGTGCCAGCCACCACAAGGCCGTCAGGCCGATATAGGCAGGCAGCACAATGACCTCGCGCGACATCCAGGAGGTACGCCACATCAGCACCGCACGCCAGGCCCGCAATTTGTGGCCCAGGTGTAAAAACGAGGACGCCAAACCCGCTACCAGCAGCGCCAGACCCAGCGCAATGGCCTGCAGCACAAAGCCGCTGTCCATCGCTACGCCGCCTATCTGCGCCAGCGCCAGCGCCACCAACAGACCCTGCGCAGCACCTGCCAGCGTAGTGAAAAACAAAATAGAAAAAGCCGGATGCATGGCGTTTACTCCTTGCCCGCTTGCGGTGTGGAGGACGTGGACGCTGCCGTAATCCGCCTGGGCAAATAATGGTTCGCCGCCTGCGTGTCCCACTCGGGCATTAACTGGTAGCCTCCGCGTTCGCGGATGGCTTTGCTCACTACGCTTTCAGGGTCTTTGATGTCGCCAAACAAGCGCGCATTGGTGGGGCAGGCTTGCACGCAGGCTGGTTGGCGGTCGGCCTCGGGTAGCAGTGGGTCATACACACGGTCCACGCACAGGGTGCACTTGGTCATGACCTGACGCTCTTCATCCAGTTCTCGCGCTCCATAGGGGCAGGCCCAGGCGCAGTATTTGCAGCCTATGCATTTGTCATAGTCCACCAGCACGATGCCATCTTCTACGCGCTTATAGCTGGCGCCCGTCGGACAGACCGGCACGCAAGGCGGGTCTTCGCAATGCAGGCAGCTCTTGGGAAAGTGAATCGTCTCGGTGGCGGGAAACTCCCCCGCCTCATAGGTTTGCACGCGGTTGAAAAAAGTACCGCTAGGGTTTGCGCCATAGGCGTTTAAATCAGCCAGGGGTCCGGCGCTGCCCGAGGTGTTCCATTGCTTGCATGAAGTGACGCAGGCCTGGCATCCCACGCAGACATTCAGGTCAATCACCAGCGCCAATTGCTTGGCCAGCGTTTCTCCCTGGCGCGCGCGCACCCGTACTGGGGGCGAAGTATCTTGCGCCGCGCCACCTTGGCCTTCTGCCAATGGCGATTGCAGCAGGTCTTTGAGCCACTGGATCATGATTTTTTGCCTCCTGCGAAATAGCGCAGCACCTGTGCCGCTTTGCCTACCACGCCAGGTACAGCGGGCATGCTGTCCATTTGCGGAAAGGTTTCGCCCGCTTCATCAGGCAAAGCCGGGCGTATGCGCACCCGCACGTCATACCAGCCGGCCTGGCCGGTAATCGGGTCGGAATTGCTCACCGTGCCGCTCGGTGTACCGCGCATAGGCAGTTCTTCGGAAATCAAGTGGTTGAGCAAAAAGCCTTTGCGCGCTTCGTCAGAGCCGGGCGCTAACTGCCAGGCACCGTCGGCTTTGCCTATCGCGTTCCAGGTCCACACCGTGCCGGGCTCCACTGCTTCGCTATGCCGCACCATGCAGCGCACCTTGCCCCATTGGCTTTCTACCCAGGCCCAGCCGCCATCGGCAATACCAGCGGCCAAGGCGGTGCGCGGGTTGACGTTCAGGTAGTTGTGGCTGTGGATCTGCCGCAGCCAGGCGTTTTGGGAATCCCAGGAGTGGTACATCGCCATAGGCCGTTGCGTAATGGCGTTGAGGGGGTAGCTATCCAGATCGGTAGCGCTGTCTTCGAGCGGCGCGTACCAAAAGGGCAGCGGATCGAAATAGGTATCGATGCGTTGGCGCAAATGTTCCGGCGGCTGGCGACCGGCGGTCTTGCCTTGTGCGGCCAGGCGAAAGGATTGCAAGGTGTCTGAATAGATGGCCAATTGCACCGGGTCGTTCTTTTGCCGCCAGCCTTTGTCTTTGGCAAAGTCCAGGTAGGCGCGGTTCCAGTTGCGCATGTAGTGCATGCTTTCGGGCATGTGGTACTGGAATACGCAGTTGTTTTGCTCGTAGGCTTCCCATTGCTTGGGGTTGGGTTCGCCACGCAAATGTTCGTCGCCATTTTTGCCGCGCCAGCCCATCAAAAAACCAATGCCGGGCTGTGGCTGAAAGTTCACCACGAAGTCCGTGTAGCCGCTGAACTTACGCCCGCCTTCCGCTGTGGTGAAAGCCGGAAATTTCAAGCGCCCAGCCAACTCGATCAGCACGTCTTGAAATGGTTTGCATTCGCCCAGGGGTTTGACCACGGGCACACGCACCGAATCCACCGGCCCGTCAAATTCGGAGATCGGACGGTCCAACATACCCATCACGTCGTGGCGCTCCAAATAGGTCGTATCGGGTAACACCAAATCGGCAAAGGCCACCGTCTCGCTTTGGAAGGCGTCACACACCACCAGAAAGGGAATCATGAATTCGCCTTGCGCATCTTTGCGGTTGAGCATCTCGCGGATCGCCATGGTGTTCATGGTGCTGTTCCAGGCCATATTGGCCATGAACATCAGCAAGGTGTCGATGCGGTAAGGGTCGCCGCGGGTGGCATTCGTGATGACGTTATGCATCATGCCGTGCGCAGACAAGGGATGCTCCCAGGAAAAAGCATGGTCGATGCGAATCGGCGAACCATCCGGGTTGATGGCCAACTCGTCCGGGTGCGCCGGGAAACCCAGTGGCGCGGCATTGAGCGGCGTGTTGGGCTGGATCATCTCGGGCGAATTAAAAGCGCGGTAATTGGGCACGATGTGGCGCGGGTAGGGCGCTTTATGCCGAAAGCCACCGGGCGCGTCGATGGTGCCCAAGACGCTCATCAGCACCGCCAATGCGCGCACGGTTTGAAAGCCGTTGGAGTGCGCCGCCAGGCCCCGCATGGCATGGAAAGCCAGCGGCCGCGCCTGCGTGGTCGGATGCACTTTGCCCCAGGCATCGGTCCAAGGGATGGGCAATTCAAATGCCTGTTGCAAGGCTGCATGCCCCATCTCCTGCGCCAGCGCCACGATACGCTCGGCAGCGATGCCGGTAATGGCCGCTGCCCACTCGGGTGTGCAACTCGCTACGCGATCGCGCAGCAACTGAAACGAGGGCGCGACCCGCGTGCCGTCGGCCAAGGTGTAGTGCCCTTCCAGGGCCGGGTCGCAGCCATCGGCAATGCCTTCGGGGTAGGCGTTAAGGACTTGTCCACTGGCCTTGTCAAACACTAGCTTGTTGTGCGGATTGCGGCCATCGCCCGGTGGGCCTTTTTCTGGTTTGGGGTCAAAGGCGAATAAGCCTTCGCGTTCGCCCTCATCCAGCACCACCAGTTGCGGCGCATTTGTAAAACGCTTGAGGAAGGCATGGTCCAGTGTGTCGGTGCGGATGAGCTCATGCAAGAGTGCCATCAAGAGTGCGCCATCGGTACC
>CANKNK010000225.1 GCA_947483455.1 Comamonadaceae bacterium
GCTTCGAGCTTTTTGCCCAGCAGGCCGCCTTTGGCATTGATCTCGTCAATCGCCATCAGCACGGTGTCTTTCAACACCGTCTCTGAAATAGCCATGGTGCCTGACAAGCTGTGCAGCACGCCGACTTTGATGGTGTCGCCAGCAAGGGCGGGGAAAGCGGACAAACCGCTGAGGGCGACGGCAGCAGTAAGCGCCTTGAGCGTAAAACGACGTTGCATGAAAGCTTCCTTAAGTAGTTGAACAATCCATCCCAAACCGCGTGCGCTGCAGGGCCAGAAGCCCTGTAACACCCTCGGTGCTGAAACGTGATTCCACTTTAGGGTTAACCCTCAGATTTCGAAATACGCCGAGTGGCGTAGGCCGCTGCCAGGGGATGCTCATGCGCCCACCTGTTGCTGCAATTGGGGTATGCGCGCCGTGGCTTTGCCGGCGGCAGCGGTGCGGGTTTCCACCCCCAGTTTGACAAACACCCGCTCTAGGTGTTTCTTCACCGTCATGGGGCTGCTGCCCAAGATATCGCCGATGTCTTTATTGGTCTTGCCTTTGACCACCCAATACAAAACCTCGGCCTCACGCGCCGTCAGCGTAAAGGCCGCGGACATGGCTTGCATCACAGCGTGGTCCGACATCTCGCGCATCACGATGAGCCAATCGTCCGCGTCCAGCAATTCACTGTGCGTGCTGGTTTTGTCGGTGGCCTTATCTCCGGTTTGCTGGTGTAGGCGTATCACCAGGCGGGCGCCCTTGTCTTGGTACAGCGTCAAGTGGCGTGGCGCATCGCCTCGTTCTAAAGTGCGCATACAGGTTTGCAGCCACTCCTGCACCTGCGGGGCGGTGTGGCTGGCATAGGGCGGGTGCAGCGGGCAATAGCGCGCCAGCAACTCGCGCGACAGCGCGGTTTGCCACATCAGCTTGCCGTCGCTAGGGCGCACTGTCATGGTGGCATAGCCGAACGCATCGAGTGCATTGCGCGTTTGTCGGCGTTCGCGCGCACCGGCCAGGTGCATGGCGCTGCGGGCCAGCAATTCTTGGGGCCGCACTGGCTTGTGCACCACATCGGCGCAGCCTGCTTGCAGCGCTTGCACCAGTTGCTGCGGCTGCGCGCTATCGGCCAAAAATATCACCGGACAATGGGTGGCAGACGCTATGGCCTGCCAGTGCTTCACCATGGCCAGACTGTCCACGTCTTCGAGTTGGCCGTCCAACAGTAGCAAATCTGGGGCTTGGCTTCCTGCTTGTGCCAGGGCCTGCACACCGCTGCTAAAGGACTCCACGCTATAGCCCGCGCGCTCCATCAAGGGGCGCAAATACGCTTGCTCCGCGCTGTGGGGGCTCAGTATCCAGATCAGTTCCCCTTGGCCGGCGCCAGGCAAGGTCATGAGCCCTGCCAATGCTGGCGTGGAGTAATCCGACATGTCGGAGGTTTTGGGCATGGCCCCAGGTAGTGAGGCTTGTAGCAAAGCCATATTCACAGCCCGATCCCTGGCGCCGTGCAGGCCAAACCTGCGCTGGGTTCACCAAAGTGATGCGGCAAAGGCGTATTGCGGCGTTGCGACACCAATTCGGTGCGCTTTTGTGAGACTTGCACCGCCATCGCGCAAAAAATGTCTTGCTTTTGGTGCGGGGTGCTGGCGCTATTTGCGCTGCTAGTGCAGAGGGGAGGGCCATTGTGCATAGGGCCCGTGTTTGCAGAAAGCGTGCCATGCGTCCTTGGACGTAGCCAGCGCTGTTGCGGCATGCAGATTGCTTAGTGAAGCCATGGGCTGCGGCGTCGCTAAAGACCCCAGCCGCGTTGAAGCTTTGCAGAACGAATGGAGTAGGCGAAGAGCGCTATGGAACTGACCCCCCGCGAAAAAGACAAGTTGTTGATCTTCACCGCAGCCTTGTTGGCCGAGCGGCGCAAGGCGCGTGGCCTCAAGCTCAACTACCCCGAATCTGTGGCCCTGATCAGCGCCGCAGTGATGGAAGGCGCGCGAGACGGCAAGACGGTCGCGCAGCTGATGAGCGAAGGGCGCGAGGTGTTGACCCGCGCCGACGTGATGGACGGTATCGCCGAGATGATCCCCGACATCCAGGTGGAAGCCAGCTTCCCCGATGGAACCAAGCTGGTTACTGTGCACCAACCGATTGTCTAAGCCCGCGCCGTACACCCTACAAGCCATGCGCCGCCTCTTCAACCTATATCCCGCCAACCTTTGGAGAACTGAATGACTTTGCGCCTCTTGCCTTTTGCATTGTTGCATGGTTGTAAGCCTGCGCAGCGCAGCATCGCTATGGCTTTGACGTTGATGGCCGTTAGCGGTCTGGCGCTGGCACACGAGGGCCACGGTATGGAAGGCAGCCACTGGCATGCGACCGATCTCTTAGGCCTACTGGTGGGCTTGGGGGTTGCGGCGCTCACCTGGCGTTCGCGGGGCGACGAATAAACCATGATCCCCGGCGAATTCCTCATTGATGCGGGTGCGCATGCGCTCAACACCGGGCGGCGTACGTGTACCTTGCTGGTCAAAAACACCGCAGACCGGCCCATCCAAGTGGGCTCGCATTACCACTTTGCCGAAACCAATGGCGCGCTGGGCTTTGACCGCAGCGCGGCGCGTGGCATGCGGCTGAACATTGCATCTGGCTCGGCAGTGCGCTTTGAGCCGGGGCAAGAACGCACTGTCGAGTTGGTGGACTTTGGCGGCGACCGCGTGGTCTATGGCTTTCAGGGCCTGACCCAAGGCAAACTCTAAAAGGACAGCTTCCATGGCAAGCATAGACCGGCGTGCGTATGCCGAAATTTTTGGGCCCACGGTGGGCGACCGCGTGCGTTTGGCCGACACCGATTTGCGCATTGAAGTGGAGCAGGACTTGACGCTGCGCGCTGGGAGCTACGGTGAAGAAGTGAAGTTTGGTGGCGGCAAAACCATACGCGACGGCATGGCCCAAAGCCAGCGCACGCGGGCGCAAGGCGCGGTCGATTGCGTCATGACCAATGCGCTTATCTTGGACCACACTGGCATCATCAAAGCCGACATCGGCCTTCAAGGTGGGCGCATTGTCGCTATTGGCAAAGCGGGCAATCCGGACACGCAGACGGGCGTGGACATCATCATCGGGCCGGGTACCGAAATTATCAGTTGCGAAGGCCATGTCGTCACTGCGGGCGGCATCGATTGCCATATCCATTTCATCTGCCCGCAGCAGATCGAGGAAGCGCTGGCCAGCGGCGTTACCACCATGATGGGTGGCGGCACCGGCCCTGCCACGGGTACCTTTGCCACCACCTGCACGCCCGGCCCCTGGAATATCGAGCGCATGCTGCAAGCGGCGGACGCATTCCCCATGAACCTGGGCTTTTTTGGCAAGGGTAATGCATCGCTGCCCGCGGCTTTGCACGAGCAAATTGACGCCGGTGTGATTGGCCTCAAATTGCATGAAGACTGGGGCACCACGCCCGCGGCCATCAGCAATTGCCTGGACGTGGCCGACGCCACCGATACGCAAGTGGCGATCCACTCGGACACGCTCAATGAATCCGGCTTTGTGGAAAACACCATTGCTGCGACCAAGGGCCGCACCTTGTGTGCCTTCCATACCGAAGGCGCAGGCGGCGGGCATGCGCCAGACATTTTGAAGGTCGTGGGCCAAGAGAATTTTTTACCCAGCTCCACCAACCCCACCATGCCCTATACCGTCAACACGCTGGACGAGCATGTGGACATGCTGATGGTCTGCCACCACCTGGACGCGGGCATTGCCGAAGACCTGGCCTTTGCCGAAAGCCGCATCCGCAAAGAAACCATTGCTGCCGAAGACATGCTGCACGACATGGGCGCCATCTCCATGATGAGCAGCGACAGCCAGGCCATGGGCCGCGTGGGCGAAGTCATCATCCGCACCTGGCAAACCGCCGACAAAATGAAAGCCCAGCGCGGCTGGCTCAGCCCGGACGCGGGCCGCTATGAGGCTACCGAAAAAGACAGCCGCAACGACAACTTTCGCGCCAAACGCTACATCGCCAAATACACCATCAACCCCGCCATTGCGCATGGCATCAGCCACGAGGTGGGCAGCA
>CANKNK010000226.1 GCA_947483455.1 Comamonadaceae bacterium
GGCCGCATCCTAGACCGTAACGGTCTGATCCTGGCATCGAGCGTCCCCTCGCCCAGCATCTGGGCGATACCGGAAGACGTGGAGCTCGACGAGGCCCAGCGCGCCAGCCTAGCGAAGTTATTGGAACTGCCGCTGGCCGAGTTGAACAAAAAACTGGCCGACGAGGACAAGAGCTTTGTCTGGCTCAAACGCCATGTAGAGCCAGACAAAGCCAAACAAATCGCCGAGGCCGGTTTCAAAGGCATTTACCAGCGCACCGAGTTCAAAAGGCAATACCCCGAAGGCGAAGCCGCCGCGCATGTGGTGGGCTTTACCAATGTGGAAGACAACGGGCAAGAAGGTATTGAACTGCTCTACAACAGCACCTTGCTGGGGCGTGCCGGCTCGCGCCATGTGATCAAAGACCGCTTAGGTCAATCCGTAGAGCAAGTAGGCGAAAGCGTACCCCCAGTGTCCGGCAAAGATGTGCAACTGAGCATAGACACCAAGGTGCAATTTTTTGCGTACCAAAAATTGCGCGATGCAGTGGTGAATAACCGGGCGCAAGCGGGCAGCATTGTGGTCTTGGATGCCAATACCGGTGAAGTGCTGGCATTGGCCAATTACCCCAGCTACAACCCGGAAAAACGCCTGAACTTGAACGGCTCGCAACTGCGTAACCGCGCGCTAACGGATACCTTTGAACCGGGCTCCGTGATGAAGCCTTTCACTATCGGGCTGGCACTGGAAAGTGGACGCGTCAAGACTTCGACCATCATCGATACTGCACCAGGCTCGGTGACGATTACCGGCGCCACTATTCGCGATGCCCATCCCCATGGCGCCCTGACCGTGGAGCAAGTGATTCAGGTGTCTAGCAATGTGGGCACTACCAAAATTGCCATGCAAATGCCAGCGAGCGAAATGTGGGAAACCTTCTCCGGTGCAGGCTTTGGCCAAAAGCCGCAAATTGAATTCCCCGGTGCGGTGCCAGGCAAGCTGCGTCCCTACAAAACCTGGCGCCCGATTGAGCAGGCCACTGCCTCCTATGGCTATGGTCTTTCGGCGTCTTTGTTCCAGATGGTGCGCTCTTACACCGTGTTCTCGCACGAGGGACAAATCATCCGCGCCACCTTGCTCAAAAACGATGAGCCAGCGGTAGGCATTCCCGTATTTTCCGCGGACACCGCCGCCAAAGTGCGCAAGATGCTGCAAATGGCCGCGGGGCCCGGCGGCACCGGTCAAAAGGCGCAGACCGCCGGGTATTCGGTAGGCGGTAAATCAGGCACGGCCTACAAGCAAATCGGCAAAGGTTATGGCAGCGAGGGCAACCGCAAATACCGCAGCTGGTTTGTCGGCATGGCGCCTGTCGACAAGCCGCGCATCATTGTGGGCGTCATGCTCGATGAGCCTAGTGCGGGCAAGTATTTCGGTGGCGAGGTGGCTGCGCCAGTGTTCAGCGAGACGGTGCAACAAACCCTGCGTGTCATGGGTGTGCAACCGGACATCAGCATCCGTCCGCAAATCGTGGCCAACGCGGTCGAGGAAAGTTTTTGATGCAAGCGCAACTGCAAACCCCGCAACAAGCAGCCGCCTGGCTGCGTGAACGGGTGACAGGCCAATTACAAACCGACCACCGCAAACTGCACGCGGGCGATGGCTTTATCGCCATGCCCGGTCTGTCGGTCGATGCACGGCAATTTGTGCCGCAGGCGCTGCACGACGGCGCTGGTGCCTGTCTGTTCGATGCGCAAGATGGTGCCCAGTGGAACTTGGATGACCCGCTTGCGCTACCTTATGCGGGCCTCAAAAACGACAGCGCACACATTGCCGCTGCGTTTTACGGCTACCCATCGCGCAATGTGCAGGTACTGGCTGTCACCGGCACCAACGGCAAGACCTCTAGTGTTTGGTGGTTGTCGCAAGCGCTCAATGCCTTGGCCCCCCAGCCAGCGTGCGCGCTCATCGGCACGCTAGGCATCGGTATTGCGTCAGCAGGCGAAATTGGTCTTAGCGGTCTAAGCCCCAGCGGCATGACTACGCCAGACGGCGTGCTGCTGCAAAGCAGCTTGCGCAGCTTTGTAGACCAGGGCTTGGATTACTGCGCCTTAGAAGCCTCCTCCATCGGGATCGAGGAAGGCCGCATGGACGGCACGCGCGTGCGGCTTGCCGTGTTTACCAATTTCACCCAGGACCACCTGGACTACCACGGCACGATGCAAGCCTACTGGGCGGCCAAGCGGCGCCTGTTTGCCTGGCCCGGCCTGCAAGCGGCGGTGGTCAACATCGACGACGACCAGGGCGCGGTGTTGGCGACTGAATTGGCTGCGCAAGCCCCGGAAATCGACCTTTGGACGGTGTCCACCCACTTGACCGCCCGTGTGCAAGCACGCGATATCGAACAGGGCGCGCTGGGTTTGCAATTTTCGGTCCTAGAAGGCGCCCAGCGCTGCCTGTTACGCACCCGCATCATTGGCAGCTACAACGTTTCTAACTTGCTCGGTGTTATCGCCGGCTTGCGTGCACTGGGTGTAGATCTGGCCACCGCAGTGCAAGCCTGCGCCAACTTGCCGCCAGTACCAGGCCGCTTGCAATGCCTAGGAGGACAGGACGCACCGCTGGCGGTGGTGGACTATGCGCACACGCCAGATGCATTGCAAAAGACCTTGGACGTCCTGCGCCCAGTAGCGCAGCAACGCGGCGGCGCGCTGTGGTGTGTCTTTGGCTGCGGTGGCGACCGCGATAGCACCAAGCGCCCACGCATGGGTGCTATTGCCGCCAGCAAAGCCGACCACATCGTGCTGACCAGCGACAACCCGCGCATGGAAAACCCCGCCAGCATCATTAGCCACATCCTGGCCGGCATGGGTGGCCAGCCGCATATCCAAGTGCAAGCGGACCGCGCCCTGGCAATCTCCGAGTCCCTAACGCACGCAGGGCCGAGGGACGTCGTCTTGATCGCAGGCAAAGGGCACGAAGCAGCGCAGGAAATAGCCGGGCAAAAATTTATTTTTTCCGATGTGGACCATGCCGATATCGCGCTCGCCCTGCGCGCGCAAAGGCAAGCGGCATGAGCACCAAGCTGATGACCCTGGCCCAGGTGCAGCACTGGTTGCAATCCGCAGGCGGCGGGCTACCAGTCGCGCTTTATGGGGCCGCAGACACATGCATCCTGCGCGTACACACGGACAGCCGCAGCCTGGAGCCCGGCGATTTGTTTGTCGCCTTGCGCGGGGACCGATACGACGCGAATGACTTTTTGCACCAAGCCCAAGCGCGTGGTGCCAGCGCCCTGCTCTGCCACGGCGGTTTGCCCGCCAGCCAGTACCCGCAAGGCCTGCCGCGCATCGAGGTGACAGACAGTACGCAGGCGCTTGGCCAACTGGCACAAGCCTGGCGCGCGCAATTTACCCTACCCCTGATCGCAGTGACCGGCAGCAATGGCAAGACCACCGTCACGCAAATGATTGCCGCCATCTTGCAACAACATGCACCCGATGGCGCAGCGCTGGCCACGCAAGGTAATTTGAACAATGCCATCGGCGTGCCTTTGACGCTACTGCGTCTGCGCGCCAGCCACCGTATCGCGGTGCTGGAACTGGGCATGAACCACCCGGGCGAAATCGCGCAACTGGCCGCCATGGCACAAGCCACCGTGGCACTGGTAAACAACGCGCAGCGAGAACATTTGGAATTTATGCACACCGTCGATGCGGTAGCCGCAGAAAACGGCGCCGTGCTGCAAGCACTGCCCGCTAGTGGCTGCGCCGTATTCGGACTGGACGATACCTATACCGGCCACTGGATAGGGCAAAACAAGGCACAGCGCATGCTGGGCTTTGCAGCCACACCGGTGCAAGAAGGCGACGGCGTCTTTGGCGAACAAGCGCTGTGGCACGACGGCGGCTGGTCCGTGCAGGCACGCTGGCGCCAGGGCACCGCCACCGGTGCCTTGCAGTACCGCCTGTCGATTGCGGGTCAACACAATGTGCGTAATTCCTGGGCTGCTGCCGCTTGCGCGCTGGCCGCTGGCGTCAGCCCCGCCGCCATCGAGCGCGGCTTGCAAGCGTTTGAGCC
>CANKNK010000227.1 GCA_947483455.1 Comamonadaceae bacterium
CATACCACACAAGAAAAACCGATATGTCTAACGCCTGCAACGTCCTCTTTGTCCCCCACGGGGCACCCACTTTCGCCCTGAACCCGGGCGCCGCCGGCGCCGCCTTGGCGCAAGTGGCTCAGGGCTTTGCCACGCCACGGGCCATCGTGGTCGTCAGCCCCCATTGGGAGACGGTTGTACCCACAGTCGGCACGGCCACACAGCTTGAAACTATTTACGACTTTGGCGGCTTTGACCCCCGCCTGTACGACATTCGCTACCCGGCCACTGGCTGCCCTGAAGCCGCCAAACTGGTGGCCAGCGCACTGCAAGCGCAAGGCCTGCCGGTGCAGCTAGACCCACTGCGTGGCCTGGACCATGGCGCTTGGGTACCTTTGCGTCATATGTTTCCCGATGCCGACATTCCCGTCGTGCCCCTGTCGATACAAAGCCATGCCGGTCCGGCCCAAGCCTACCGCGTCGGTCAGGCGCTGGCCACTATCGCGCAAAGTGATATTTTGGTCGTCGCCTCGGGCAATGTGACGCACAACTTGCGCGACTACGGCCACGCCCGCATGTCCGGTGGCCAGACCCCTGCCTATGTGCATAGCTTTGCCGATTGGGTGTGCGCGCGCCTGATCGCCAAAGACCTAGACGCCCTGATCAATTACCGCCGAGCCAGCGCCGACGGCGTACGCGCACATCCCAGCGAAGAGCATTTGTTACCGCTTTTCACGGCTATGGGTGCAGCCGGCGCCCACGCGCAAGCCGAACCTTTTTTCCGGGGCGTGAGCGATTACGTCATCGCTATGGATGGCTACCGCTTTCACTGAATTTTGAATATGACCATCCACTACACCGCACCCGCCAAAGCCTTGCACTGGCTGATGGCCATCCTGTTGGGCGGCCTTCTGGGGCTGGGCTTTTATATGGCAGACCTACCGCTCTCCCCGGAAAAAATTCAGCTTTTTTCTTGGCACAAATGGGCGGGTGTTAGCGCGTTTGCGTTGGTGTGGCTGCGCCTGTTCTGGCGCTTAGTGCACCGACCACCGGCCTATCCAGCCAGCATGACGCGCCTTCAGCAAGCTGCCGCACATACTGGGCACTTCGCCCTGTATGCCTTGATGCTGACGATTCCTTTAAGCGGCTGGCTGATGAGTTCTGCCAAAGGCGTGCAAACCGTGTGGTTTGGCCTACTGCCCTTGCCTGACTTATTGTCCCGCGACAAAGCGCTAGGCCACCAACTGGAAGATCTGCACAGCGCACTGGCGGTGGGCCTCATGGTACTGGTCGGCGTGCATATCGCGGCTGCGGTGTACCACTACCGCGTACTCCAAGACGACATCTTGCAACGCATGCTGCCTGCCAAGACGGCCCCCTGATATGACAAACAAATACCTCATGGCCCTCGGGCTAGGCATCAGCATGTGCTGCGGCGTGCAGGCCGCCAACTACCAAAGCGTGCAGGGCGATAAAAGCAGCATCAGCTTTCGCTACAAACAAATGGGCGTAGCCATGGACGGCAAATTTGCCAAGTTTCAAAGCACACTGCAATTAGATACCGCCAAGCCCGAGGCGGCCCGCGCCAGCATCGAGATCGAATTGGCCAGCGTGGACACCGGTTCTGCAGAAGGCGACGATGAAGTGGTCGGCAAGTCCTGGTTCCACACGGCTGCATTTCCAAAAGCGCTGTTTGTGCTCAAGCAATTGAAGGCCTCTGGGCCCGATAGCTACGAGGCCATCGGCACGCTCAGCATCAAAGGCCATGCGCGTGAACTGAAATTTCCCGTCAAGTACAGCGCCCAGGGCGCCAAAGGGCTGCTGAGCGCTAGCTTCAATTTGGCCCGCGCCGACTTTGCCATCGGCGAAGGCGTGTGGTCCAAGTTTGACGTCATCGGCAACGACGTCCAAGTCAATTTTCAACTCACCGTCCTAAGTGGCAAATAATTTTTTAACTGGAGTATCTCTATGCAATCTTTGAAATCCCTTGGCGCCACTTTGGCCCTGACCGCAGCGGCCTTTGGCCCAGCGCTTGCTGCACCGGTGAATTACACCGTGGACAGCAGCCACACCTTCCCACGGTTTTCGTATTCGCATATGGGCTACTCCACGCAACTGAGCAGCTTTACCAACACCAGCGGTACCGTGGTGTTTGATGCCGCAGCCAAAACCGGCTCGGTCGACATCGTCATCGACATGACTACCGTCAATACCGGTTCCACCGACTTCAACAGCCATATTCAAGGTGAAGGATTTTTGGAAACCGCCAAGTTTCCTAAAGCTACTTTCAAATCGACCAAGGTCGTTTTTGACGGCGACAAACCCACTTCGGTAGAAGGCCAGCTCACGATCAAAGGGGTGACCAAGGCCGTCACTCTGACCGTCACCTCGTTCCAGGCCATGGCACACCCCATGATGAAAGTGCCAGTGCTGGGCGCCAACGCATTTGCCACCATCAAACGCACCGAATTCGGCGCGGGTAAATACGCCCCCTATGTGGGCGACGAGGTACGCATCGACATCGCTATCGAAGCTATCGCCAAATAAATCTCCTTTCCACCTTTTTCAAAAAGAACCCTCGTATGACTGATATGACAAGTGCCATCAATGGCCGCACCTCCGCCAACAACTTTGACCCCACCCACGTCATGACCCAGGCGGAAATTTCGGGGTTGGCTCAGCTGGCCAACCAAACCCCTACCTCTTTTAACCAGCAAAACTGGCGCCTGGTGGCCGTCAACACGCCTGCCGCTAAAGCCCGCCTGAAAGCGGCAGCTTTCAACCAGCCCAAAGTGGGCGATGCTGCGGTTACCTTTGTGGTGGTGGGCAAAGTGGGCGGACATAAAGACCTGCCTGCGCTGATCAAGCCCATGCTGGACGGTGGGCACATCGACCAGGCCGCCTACGACGGTTGGATCGGCATGGCCAACGGCATGTACGAAGGCAAAGACCAATTCCAACGTGACGAAGCCATCCGCTCTGCCTCTATGGCTGCGATGACGCTGATGTACGCAGCGCATAGCCAAGGCTTGGTCTCGGGCGCCATGATCGGTTTTGACCCGGCAGCGGTCAGTGCTGAGTGCAAACTCGCAGCCAACGAAATCCCCGCCATGCTGATCGCCGTAGGCCGCCCCGCCCCCGGCAACTGGCCCCGCAAAGTGCGCCGTGCCGTCGCCGACGTGGTGAGCTTTAGCGCAGACTAAGTTCCGCGCTGTGCAGGGTAGGGGATAGTCCCAGCGCAGAGCGCGCCTAGGCCGCCTGCGTGACATCCACCCCAAACTCCAACGCCGCGTCCCTCAGCAAATCAATCTGCCCGCGCGCATACGTAGTGAAGTAATAGGCATGAAAGTGCTGCGCCTCCAAGCGGTGCAGCAGGCAGGGGATGTGGTGGTGGCCGGTGAGGGCGAAGCTGTTGGGGGCAAAGGCCGCAGCACGAAAGTCCAGGGCGTAGAGTTTGGCCAGGGCCTCCACCGCTTTGTCGCCATGCACGCTCACGCGCACGCGGGCGTGGCTCAGGTCCAGCACGGTGCCCGTGTCAGCGCCGATGTGCTGGCGCAGCAGGCCAACGCGGTCGCTGGGGGGCTGGCCGGTGTCACCTACCAGCAAAAATTCATACGGGCCGCTGCGCATCAGCGTGCCTAGCGCGCAGGACACCAATTGGCCCGTATGCAGCGGGGGCGCGCAGTCCAAAGCACGATGCAGCGCGCTGCTCAGGGCGCCTATGTTGCTGGACCAAGTGCTAATTTGGGTCAAGTTAGACAGCTTTTGTACGCGCAAATGCACTTGCAACTGGCCGCTGCGCGTGGGCTGGCTGCGGGTGGCGGGGGCGGCGCTTGAATCAGACACGGTAACGCACTCCTTGCGGGTCGATAAAGCAGGGCTCGACCACGCGCAGCCGGTATTGGCGACCGGTAGCGGGTGAGGCTGCGACGACTTCCTGGCCCACATGCGCGGTGCCGCCCTGCAGCAGGCCTAGGCCAATGGCCTTGCCCACGGTTTTGCTAAAGGTGGTGGAAGTGATGTGGCCGCGCCCGTGGCCGCGTATCTCGTC
>CANKNK010000228.1 GCA_947483455.1 Comamonadaceae bacterium
CATGGTGGTCTTTGGCGTGGGTCTTGAAGTGGGGGGTCAGTTCGTTGATACGAGCCGTCAGCAGGGCGACTTGGACTTCGGGGCTACCGGTATCACCGGCTTGGCGCGCATTGTCTTTAACGACAGTCGCTTTGATTTCAGATGCGATCATGGTGTGTTTCCGTAAATATCAGTGTGGACTTGCGATTGCGGCTGGAACTGCTGCAAACGTGCGCTCTGCGAACTGCAAAGCCTGCTGATTGTAACCAATCCTAGCCATGCTCCGCCCGCCCTGCCAAACGGTCCCCGATGACATCACGCCCACGGACCCGGCCCGCTAGGGCGCGGATACCGAAGCCATTAGGGCGCGGGCCGCTGCATGGTGCAGCTTTCGGGCATGCGGGCCTGGGTAGCGCTCAGGGTTTTGATGACTTTGAAGCCGTAGCCCGAGCCTTCCACGTCAAATTTCACCCCTGGCGCGCCCTGGCGCTCCATCACGCCCACGACCAACGGCTGCTGGAACTGGTGGTCGCTGGCGCGCATGCTGCCACTTTGCCCCGCCAGGCTGACGCTGATACCCTCCAAGGCGCGCGCAATATCCGCTGCGTCCGGGCTGGACGCCTCGGGGTTGCCGCGCTTGGAGGCCTCCCCCATCGCCTGGGCCAGCGCCTCGACCATCAGTTGCATGCGCATGTGCACATAGTCGTCGTCAGGCTTGGGAAAGCGCGTCCGAAACGCGCGGTAAAAGCTTTCTGAGGGCGCCGACTGCACATTGGGCAGCCAATCGGCCACGGCAATCACCTTGCCCACACCGGCTTCGCCCATTGCGGCCGGGGCGCCCAGCGCGTTGCCGTAAAAAGTGTAGAAAGTGCCCTCAAAGCCCGATTCGCGGGCGGCCTTGACCAAGAGCGTGAGGTCTGGCCCGAAATTACCGGTCACCACCGCCTGCGCGCCGCTGGCTTTGATTTTGGCCATATAGGGCGCGAAGTCTTTGATGCGTAGAAGCGGATGCAACTCGTCTCCGGCAATCCGCACATCGGGCCTTAGCGCGGCCAACTGGCGCCGCGCCTCGCGCAACACGCTTTGTCCAAAACTGTAATCTTGGCCCAACAGGTAGACCGACTTGAGCGCCGCATCTTCGCGCAGCAATTCCATCAAAGCGGCCATGCGCATGTCCGCATGGGCATCGAAGCGGAAATGCCAAAAACTGCATTTCTCGTTCGTTAGCGACGGGTCTACGGCCGCGTAGTTCAGAAACAGCACGCGCCGTGCCGGGTCGCGGGCGTTGTGCTTGTT
This sequence comes from Comamonadaceae bacterium, assembly GCA_947483455.1. Classification (GTDB taxonomy): domain Bacteria; phylum Pseudomonadota; class Gammaproteobacteria; order Burkholderiales; family Burkholderiaceae_C; genus Allorhodoferax. The sequence continues at coordinate 1,276 of CANKNK010000228.1, forward strand.
GACGGCGTCAATCAAGGCGGCAGCCACCGCGGAAGAATTACCTTGCAAAATAATTCGCGCCCCCCCGTCTATGGCCAGGCGCAAGGCGGACAGTGCCTCTTGGGTCTGGCCTTGGCTGTCAAAGCGTTCCAGCAACAGTGGCGCAGACGCTTTGCCCCAAGACACCCCGCCGCGCGCGTTGACGCGCTCCATAGCCCAGACCAAATTGCGGTACACCGCCTCGCCACCACTGGCATTGGGCCCGCTCAAGCCCTCGATCAGGGCCAGCTTGACCGGTGCTGGCGGCGTTTGTGCATGCGCCGTCAATGGGGTAAGCGGTACCAGTAAAAATGCGCTCACACATAGCGCCATCCCAGGCCATTTCAAGGCCTTGATGCAAAGAATAAACATGGGGAAAACTACCTTGAAATTTGGACGAATGCGCGCACCTCGAATGCATGCGGAGCTCAGTTCGAGGGCCGCGCAGTTTAAACGGAGCTACCTTATGTTTTTGACAGCCACTACCTCCCCCTGGGCGCTACATTCCCTTTCCGCTGCCGACGCGCTCACACGCAGCAAAGCCTATGCCCAAGTAGGCCGCTTGGTGCGTGACCTGAGCGGCAACAGCAGCGCATTGGCGCCCAAGCTTGCAAGCAGCCCGCTGCAAGAGGACGACAAAGCGTATAGCTTGAGCCTGGATTTGCCTGGCGTTGGCAAAGAGCACTTGCGCATTCAGATCGAAGACACGGTGCTGCGCGTGGAAACGCTAGAAGGCGCGCCACGCAACTACCGCGCGGTGTATGAGTTCGCGCAGGAAATCGACAGCGCATCGAGCCAAGCGCGTGTGGAGCACGGCGTGCTGCACCTGAGCTTGACGAAAAAACTGCCGGCGAACAAGGCCACTGAACTGAGCATTTCTTGAGCGTTGACGAAGCAGGGCTGCGCCCTGCTTCAACATACCCAAATAATGCGCAGGTTCAAGCCGCTTGCAGCGATTGCAAAGGCCAGCGCGGCTGCACGTGAAAACCGTAGTCGCGGCTGGCCACTTGCATGCCGCTTTGCAATCGCATCGCGGCGGCCAGCGCAATCATGGCGCCGTTGTCGGTACATAAGTGCAACTCGGGGTAATGCACCCGCACGCCGCGTGCAGCGCACTGCGCGTTGAGCTGCTCGCGCAAACAGCGATTCGCCCCGACGCCCCCGGCTACGACCAAGCGCTGCAAGCCAGTTTGCTTAAGCGCCGTCATTGATTTTTTGACCAAGACATCGGCAATCGCCGCTTGGGTGGAGGCCGCCAAATCGGCCTGCGCTTGCAACGGCAAAGCGCCAAATCCCGGCGTTGCGCCCGAGGCCAAGGTGTATTCGGAAGGGGCAATCGCCGCGCCATAGGCAGCCACCATTTTTTGCGACTGCACCAGCACCGCCGTCTTAAGCCCGGCAAACGAAAAATCCAAATCGCCGCTGTGCAACAAAGGCCGCGGTAAGGCGTAGGCCTTGGGGTCTCCCTGGGCAGCCAAAGCCGCCAAGGCCGGACCACCGGGGTAGCCCAGGCCCATCAGCTTGGCAGACTTGTCAAAAGCCTCGCCCGCCGCGTCGTCAATCGTCTCGCCCAGCATCTCGTAGCGGCCCACGCCGTCGACGCGCATCAGTTGCGTGTGTCCGCCCGATACCAGCAGCGCCACAAAGGGGAATTCCGGTGGGTCGGCGCTCAAAAATGGCGAGAGCAAATGCCCTTCTAAGTGGTGCACGCCGAGCACAGGTTTGTCCAAAGCCGCGGCCAATGCGCAGGCCAGCCCCGCGCCTACCAAGAGCGCGCCCGCCAGCCCAGGGCCGCGCGTGTAAGCGACCACGTCCACTTCGTCCAAGCGGCGTCCGGCGCTGGCCATGACTTCGGTGGTCAGAGGCAACACGCGCCGGATATGGTCGCGGCTGGCCAGCTCGGGCACCACGCCGCCAAAGGCTTGGTGCATCTCCACTTGGCTGTACAAAGCATGGGCCAGCAAACGCGGCACAGCCTGGCCTTGCCATTCCACCAAGGCCACGCCGGTTTCATCGCAGGAGGACTCAAAACCGAGCACCAACAGGGGCTGCCCGCTCTGTTTGGAAGGCTCGTCGGAAAGCTTGTTGCCCACGGCGGCCGTTAGCGTCACCGGCGGAGCTGCCTGGCGTTGGCTTGGGGCAGAAGGTGGTATGGCATCGGCTTGGTTCATAGCGGGCGTCAGTGTAGGCCAGCCCTGCGCCACAATGCCGCCATGCCCGATACCAGCCTCGCGCCGCACGACATTGAAAGCCTGGAGCGCGCCACGCTGGACGCCGTCTGTCCTAGGGCGCAAAGCGAGCTGCCCGGATGGTTGCTGCCTTTTGATGCCGCCGACATCGGGCGGGCGCGCAGCGCCATTCCCCTGCGCCATCAGAGTCTGGACATTGCCGCGCTGCCTGCAATCGAACAGCTTTACCGCGACCAGGGTTTGCCACCCACTTTTCGCATCGCCGACACGCCGGGCCTGCGCCATTGGCAAGAGCGCTTGCTGGCGCTGGGTTACCGTAAGACCGCGCCGGTGCATGTGCAAATTGCCTCATTCGCGGACATGCAAGCTGCGGCAAATCGATTTCTTGAAACCGAGCGCAATGCCTTTTTGGCGACTGCGATGCAGGCACCAGACCTGGCAACGCCTGCTCAAAGCTCCGCTGCAACGCGGGATGGCGTAAACCGGAGCACCAAAGTCGTGCTACTTGATGCGCCC
>CANKNK010000229.1 GCA_947483455.1 Comamonadaceae bacterium
TATCTGCCCCAGTGGACCCTCCGGCCCCAGCGTCACCAAAAGGTAAAAGCCCAAAACCGTAGGCGGTAGTACCAGCGGGAGCGATGTCAGCGCGGCCACGGGTGCGCGCCAGACCGATCGGCTGCGCGCCAGCCACCAGGCGAGCGGGCTGGCTAACAGAAGCAACACCAAGGTGCTGATGCCTGCCAGATGCAGGGTCAGGGCAATGGCAGTCCAGTCCTCTTGGGAAATCATAGTTGGCGGCCTAATGGCTGTAACCGTTGGCGCGAATCAATGCCCGCGCGCGCGGCGATTGCAAGAAAAGCATGAGCGCGACGGCCGCAGGATTGGCCTGGCCGGATTTGAGCAATACCGCGTCCTGACGCAGAGGGCTATGCAGAGACTCCGGTACGAGCCAAGCGGAGCCGGCCACTGGGTTTGCGTCCACCACAAGCTGTGAACGCGCAACAAAGCCCAGTTCGGCATTGCCGCTGGCGACGAATTGGTAGGCTTGGCCTACGGTCTCGCCTTGTACCAGCCGGTCCTTGACCTGGGCTAGCAAGCCTATGCGTTCTAGCACTTGCATGGCCGCTGCACCATAAGGCGCGATTCGCGTGTCGGCGATAGCCAATCGCTTGAAGCGGGTCGAACGCAGTACCTCGCCTTGCGCGTCGACCAAGCCAGGCTGCTTGCTCCACAATACCAAGTGGCCAATCGCATAGGTGAAACGGCTGCCCGGCACCGCCCAACCATCCTGCTCTAAAAGCAGCGGAGTTTGGCTATCGGCGGCTAGCAATATATCGAAGGGTGCCCCGTTTTTGATTTGGGCATAGAACTTACCCGTGGCCCCGGTGATGATGCGCGTCTGGTGACCGCTTTCCTGCTCAAAGGCCTGCGCGATGGCCTGCATAGTGCTTGAAAAATTGGCAGCAACAGCCACCTGGACTTGCGCCGACCAGGCACTTTGCGTCGTTATGGACAGCCAAAGGCTCAACAACCGAATCCATTTGCGCCCAACGATATGCATCAATGCCCCTTTTGCCCATTGAGGATAAGTATAGACAGGGCCCGTGCGTGCACAAAGTGCAAAGGCCCTTGCGGGCCTTTGGAATCAGCAGTCAGCGCCCTCTGCAAGGGGCATCGAAGCGTAAGGCTTAGTCGCGATCGCCGCCGAAAATACCCAGCAAGGCCAGCAAACTCTGGAACACATTGATGATGTCCAGGTAGAGCGCCAGGGTGGCGGTGATGTAGTTGGTTTCACCCCCATCGATGATTTGTTTGATGTCATAGAGCATGTAGGCGCTAAACAAGGCGATCGATACCATGGACAAGACCATCATGCCTACGCTGGAGCCGACAAACATATTGATGATGCCGCCCACCAGCAACACGACGACGCCGACAAACAACCATTGGTTCATGCCTGATAGGTCGCGCTTGATCACGGTGGCCAAGGTGGCCATGGCCAGAAACACGCCAGCGGTGCCGCCAAAAGCGGTCATGATGAGGTCTGGCCCGTTCTTAAAGCCCAGCACGGACTCAATCAGACGGGACATCATCAGCCCCATGAAGAAGGTAAAGGCCAGCAACACGGGCACGCCAGCGGCTGAATTTTTCGTCTTCTCAATGGCGTAAATAAATCCAAAAGCCATAGCCAGGAACAGCACCATGCCCAAAGCGCCACTGAACAACTGCCCCAGGCCGAAGGCTACACCAGCCCAAGCGCCCAATACGGTCGGTACTAAGCTCAGTGCCAAAAGCCCATAGGTGTTGCGCAAAACCTTATTGCGTTGCTCCATGCTGAAGCCATAGTCCAGGCCTTGATCCAAAAAGGAAGCTTGTTCATTCATAGTCCATCTCCTAAAGATACCTGTTGCAGGTGGGGCGATTTTACCGGCTTACAAGGCCCAGCGCCGCACTGGACGCCCGCATTAGCCCGATATTTGGCAGGGTTGCCCCTTGCGTAGCCGGGTAAATCGGACAGGAGGGAGCGGTTATGCTGATGTTTTTGCCTCTTTTGCCACTTACATTGGATATTTGTATGAAAACCAAAGCTACGCTTGAACTCTCAGATTTGAAAATCATCGCTGCCGCCGCCGAAGCCGAAGCCTTCAAACACGGTTGGGCCGTGTGTATCGCCATCGTCGACGATGGCGGTAACCTCATGTGGTTCCAACGCCTCGATGGCGCGGCCCCGATTTCCGCCCAAATCGCGCCGGCCAAAGCCCGCACTTCGGCATTGGGTCTGCGGGAAAGCAAGATTTACGAGGAAATGATCAACGCAGGACGCATGTCCTTTCTCAGCGCTCCCGGCTTGGAGGGCATGCTTGAGGGCGGCGTGCCCATTATGAAAGACGGCCAATGCCTAGGCGCGGTTGGTGTCAGCGGCGTGAAGTCCAGTGAAGACGCCCAAGTGGCCCGCGCTGGAATTGCGGCAATCGGCCTCTAAATCATCGGTTTACCGTGTCCGGTCCGGAGCCCTGGGGCCAGGTTGCTGGCGCCGTGGCTTGGGTGTGCCCGAGTTAATAGGTAAGTCGGTCGGGCTGCAATTCCTGAAGAATCGTGGTGGCGATTTCCTCGATCGACTTGGTCGTCGTGGACAGCCAGCGTATGCCGGCGCGGCGCATCATGGCCTCGGCTTCCTGCACTTCCATTCGGCAGTTTTCTAGGGACGCGTATTTGGAGTTGGGGCGCCGCTCGTTACGGATTTCGCTCAGGCGCTCCGGTTGGATACTCAAGCCGAAGATTTTGCGCTTGTGCGGCACCAATGCGACGGGCAATTGTCGGCGCTCAAAGTCCTCGGGTATGAGGGGATAGTTGGAAGCTTTCATACCGTATTGCATGGCCAAATAGAGCGAAGTGGGCGTTTTGCCGCTGCGGCTCACGCCCACCAGAATCACGTCCGACTGTTCCAGGTCCCGGTTGCTCTGTCCATCGTCGTGGGCCAGAGAAAAATTGATGGCCTCGATCCGCGCCTGGTACTCCTGACTTTTGCTGGCATCGCTAAAGCGCCCAATACGGTGGTTGGAGGTCAGCTGCAACTCCTGCTCTAAGGGGTGCACAAACGTGCCGAACATGTCTAAGAGCATGCCCTGGCAATGGTCTTGGATGACCTTGAGCACTTCCATATTGACCAGGGTGCTAAAGACAATAGGGGTTTGACCGTCTTGTGTGCCGGCATGGTTGATTTGGCGCACCGCTTGGTGGGCTTTGTCCACGGTGTCAATAAAAGGCAGACGCACCGAACGCGTACGCACTTCAAATTGGGCCAAGATGGCTTTTCCGAAGGTTTCTGCGGTAATCCCGGTTCCGTCGGAAACAAAAAAAACACTGCGATGCGACATAGGGTGCGGCTTTGGTTTGGTCGGACCCGCCCGATACGGAGCCCTGAAGCAGCCTATTGTCCGGTATGCGCAAGCCCTTGGCCCAACCCTACAATCAGGCCACGCCGCAAGAGTTGGCCTGTGCACAGACCCCAGAACTAGAACCATAAAGAGACGCTGCCCGCCTGCCTCATGCGCCAAACCGCCCGCGTATGCGCTGTGGACGTTTGCCCATTTTTTAACTTTGGAGTTCCTATGTCAGTACTATTTAGCGACACCGCTTGGGTCGTGCCCTTCGAGCAATTACGGATGAGCGATGTGGAGGCCGTGGGTGGCAAAAACGCCAGCCTGGGGGAGATGATTTCCCAATTGCCTGGCGGAGTGAAAGTCCCTGGCGGCTTTGCAACCACCGCCCATGCCTTTCGCGAGTTTTTGAAACACCAGGACTTAGCAGGACGCATCAGCCAACGACTCCAGGCTTTAGATGTGGAGGACGTGCGCGCGCTGGCGCAGGTAGGTGCTGAAATCCGCGCCATGGTAGAGGGCCAGCCCTTTCCTCCCGAACTGGAAAAACACATCCGCGACGCGTTCGCGCAATTGCAGGCCGGCACGGCAAAAGCCTCTTTTGCGGTACGTTCGTCTGCCACCGCAGAGGATTTGCCTGACGCGTCCTTTGCCGGTCAGCA
>CANKNK010000230.1 GCA_947483455.1 Comamonadaceae bacterium
ATCGTGATAGTGGCGGCAATCCTAGTGGACTGTCTCCGTTTCATTTTGCATTTTCTTTTATGCGTTGGTCTGTAATTTTTGAAGGAATTGCCGCACGGGCACGCCATGGCAACGCCGTAAATAGTCGGGCCCAAACCGTAGGCGCCCTGGCCACTCCTATGGCTTTGCGTGGCCTGGAAGCTTTGCAGTAAGCGTCACCTGGCAACAATTCTGCTTTTGCCTAGATGTGAAGTGAATCTCAATGCTGTGCCCTGCAGAAGATTTAGACCGCTGGATCGCATGTGAAGGATTCGCGGTGGCGACCTATCAACCCAGTTCATGGGGCCTCTTTGTAACGGAGTTCGACCAAAATGACACTACCTCCTGCCTGGCTTAGCAAGGTTCCAGCGCTACACAACGAATTGCATTTCGGTGATCGTCGTGTTAACTGCTTTGTTGCGCGACCGCGTAGTCTGCATGCGCTCTACGCATCTGCAGTTCAAAGCAATGGCGGCGGCGAGGCATTGGTCAGCGCGCAGGGGCGCTTCACCTGGGCAGCGCTGGAAGCGCAAGTGGCTGTTATCGCTGCGGGTTTGCGATTGCAAGGTATTGGCTGCGGCGACCGCGTACTATTGTTAATGGGTAATCGCGCTGAATTTGTGATCGCGTTTTTCGCACTTGCCAGATTGGGCGCCATCGCCGTGCCAGTTTCGGTTCGGTCATCCTTACCGGAAGTGAGCTATGTGGCGCAGCAATGTGGCGCTATGGCGGTGCTGGCAGAGACAGAATTTTGTACCCTGGTACCGGCCTTGGTTGAGGCGCCCAACATGCGTTTGCGCGTTGCATTGGATGCACATGCCGGACCAGATTGGCTGTCTTGGGATACGCTGGGCAAGGCGCAACCAAGTTTAGGGCCTGATGATGCGGTACCCGTAGATGAAGAGGATACGGCGGTCATACTCTATACATCCGGCACCACAGGGCGTCCAAAAGGTGCTGAGCTGACCCATTTAGGAATTGTTCATTCCGCCATGCACTACGCTTTTTGCATGGGTCTTGGCACACTGGATCGCAGCCTTGTCGCGGTTCCGCTCTCGCATGTGACGGGGCTCATCGCACAGCTTTGCACCATGGCGCTGGTGCATGGGTCCATCATCCTCATGGGCGGATTTAAAGCCGTGACGTTTCTGTCTAAAGCGTCCAGTGAACGCATGACGCATACGGTCATGGTGCCGACGATGTACCAGCTTTGCCTCATGCAACCCAACTTGGAAATCTATGACTTGTCCCATTGGCGTATCGGCGCCTATGGGGGTGCGCCTATGGTGCCAGCCACTATTGCCGCCATCGCCAAGGCATGGCCTGGGCTGCAGTTGATGAACGCCTATGGCGCCACCGAGACCACATCGCCGGCGACAGTCATGCCCCCCTCGGATACGGCTAAGCGCCCCGACTCTGTCGGTCGTGCTGTGCCATGCGCCGAACTGCAAGTGGTTGGCCCCAGTGGCCAGGCACTGCCAACTGGTGATATCGGCGAAATTTGGATTCGTGGACCCATGGTCGTCAAGGCCTATTGGAACAATCCGACCGCCACTGCAGAAGCCTTTTCAGACGGATTTTGGCGCTCAGGGGACATAGGGCGAATCGATGCAGAAGGCTACGTTCAGGTACTGGACCGTATCAAGGATGTCATCATTCGAGGGGGTTATAAAGTCTATAGCAGCGAAGTTGAGGCGGCATTGCTGGAGCATCCCGATGTGATCGAGGCTGCCATCATCGCAGTGCCCTGCGACATTCTGGGCGAGCGGGTTGGTGCCTTCGTCTGTCTGCGTGCACCAGTGAGCGAAAAGACGCTTTTTGAGTGGTGTAAACAGCGCCTATCTGACTATAAAGTGCCTGAGCAATGGCGTACCGGAACCGATCCTCTGCCTAGAAACGCCAACGGCAAGCTGATGAAGCAAGCCATGCGCCAAGCGTTGTAATTGATACAACGCAGGCGCTGGACGTAGCACTAGAGGTTCAATCGCGCAGGTTGTTAAAACTCAGCGGGATATCGGTAATCTCTTTTTTTAATAGCGCCATGGCCGCTTGTAGGTCGTCGCGCTTGGCGCCGGTCACGCGCACCGAGTCTCCCTGGATGGCGGCTTGTACTTTGAGTTTGCTGTCTTTGATCAGGCGCTGGATTTTTTTGCCCAGCTCGCTCTCGATGCCATTGCGCACTTTGATGACGCACTTGACCTTGTCACCGCCCATTTTTTGCACATCGCCTTTGTCCAAAAAGCGAACATCGACATTGCGCTTGGTGAGCTTGTTGCGCAGCACATCTTCAATTTGATCGAGTTGAAATTCGGCGTCACCGATCAGGGTGATTTCTTTGTCCTTGATCTCTATAGCGGCCGCAGTGCCTTTGAAATCAAAACGGGTACCGATTTCTTTGGTGGTATTTTCTACGCCGTTTTTTACATCGACCAGGTTGGCTTCACAAACAGTATCAAACGAGGGCATCTTCACATCTCTCCAACAAAGGTTGACTGGTATCACACCCCGCGCCGGGGCGGGCGAATGCGACAATCCCGCCATGGTAGTCGAGAACAATGTGCCCCTGCAGGCATTGAACACGTTTCACATTGTGGCGCGGGCGCAGCAATTGGTGCGTATCCTTAGCCAAGACGATGCGGCAAACGTGCTGCAAGACGCCGCGCTGGCTGCGCTACCGAAGTTTGTACTGGGCGGTGGCAGTAACCTGGTGCTGACGGGAGACGTCAAGTCCCTGGTGCTCAAGGTCGAGATTGCCGGATGCCGCCTGCTGCGTGAGACGCCCAAAGCATTTATCGTGGAAGCCGGGGCGGGCGAGAATTGGCATGACTTCGTGGCCTGGACACTGGCGCAGGGCATGCCCGGGATGGAAAACATGGCTTTGATTCCTGGCACGGTAGGCGCCGCGCCGGTGCAAAACATTGGCGCCTACGGGGTCGAACTGCAGGATGTGTTTGATTCGCTAGACGCCATGGATTTGCAGACGGGCGAGGTCTTTAGCCTGGATGCGGCCCAATGTGCTTTCGGCTACCGCGATTCGATTTTTAAGCATGCCAGCGCCGCGGCGGGACGGGGCCTAAAAGATAAGGCCTTGATATTGCGCGTGCGCTTTGCCCTGCCGAAGGCTTGGAAGCCGGTGCTGGGATACGCCGATATTGAAAAAATGCGGGTCCAAGAGGTCTGTGACAAGCCGGACGCCCAGCAAATTTTTAATTGGGTTTGCCGTATCCGGCGCAGCAAACTGCCTGATCCGGCGTTGCTGGGCAATGCCGGCAGCTTTTTTAAGAACCCCACGGTCAGCGCCGAGCAATGCGCCGACATCATTGCGCGGGACCCACGCGTGGTGCACTACCGGCTGGCCGATGGCTCCTTCAAGCTGGCCGCCGCTTGGTTGATTGACGCCTGCGGCTGGCGCGGCAAATCGGTGGGGCAGGCAGGGGTCTATGAGAAGCAGGCCTTGGTGCTGGTCAACCGAGGCAGCGGCAGCCAGGGCGCCACCGGCGGCGAGGTGATGACCTTGGCCAAGGCGATCCAAACCAGTGTGTATGAGCGCTTTGGTCTGTTGTTGGAGACGGAGCCGGTGGTGTTGTAGAGTTCTTGATGTAGTGCAAAGAATGCCAGCCGTCGGTGTAGAAGAATGCAGTTGCGGCTTGGGCCCTGGCCTTGAAATTGTGGAGAAGTGTTTGCCATGAAGCAGGTATTGGTGTTGGGAGGCTCCGGTTTTGTCGGCGGCCATGTATGCGAAAAGTTGGTGCGCGCGGGCTACCGCGTCACCGTGTTGTCGCGTAAAGCGGTGAATGCCAGGTGCGTGATGCATTTGCCTGGGCTCACCGTATTGGAATCCAATATCCATGATGAAGCCGCCTTGGGCCGCGCTATGGCCGGGATGGATGCAGTGATTAACCTGGTCGCGATCCTGCACGGCAGCCCTGCCGCATTTGTCCACGTACACCAGGATTTACCAGCCAAGA
>CANKNK010000231.1 GCA_947483455.1 Comamonadaceae bacterium
CACCGATTACATCCAACACAAATTCGCCCCGGGCACCGACGGCGCCAACGCGTTCTACGCCATGATGGATGGCTATTTGCAGCAACTCGAAGACCTGGGATGCGTCATTGCATTCACCGCAGACCATGGCATGAACGCCAAAACCGGCATGGATGGCAAGCCCGATGTGCTGTATTTGCAAGACACGCTGGACGCCTGGCTAGGCGAAGCCAAGGCCCGCGTCATCTTGCCGATTACCGACCCGTATGTGGTGCACCACGGCGCGCTGGGTTCGTATGCCACCATTTACTTGCCAGCAGACGCGGACCGCGCAGCCACCGCAGAGCGCTTGCGCGGGATCCGCGGTATCGAAGTGGTGCTAAGCCGCGAGCAGGCCGCCGAGCGCTTTGAGCTGCCAGCAGACCGCATTGGCGATCTGGTCGTGGTGTCTGAACGCTTTACCGTGTTGGGTACGGCCCAATCGCGCCATGACTTGTCGGGCTTGGAAGTGCCCCTGCGTTCGCATGGCGGCATCAGTGAGCAGCGGGTGCCGCTCATACTCAACCGCCCCACGCCCGGCTTGGACACCACGCGCCGCTGGCGCAACTTTGATGCACTGGATTTGGCCCTCAACCTGGCCGCATAAACCTAGGACAGCCCATGACCGATATTGCTGACTTCATACGCGAACACCAACTCGACGCCATGCGCCTTGGCGGCCAGGTACTAGGCGCGGGCCGCGAGCGCCACATCGAGGTGCTCAACCCCTATACCAACGCGCGCCTAGGCCAAATACCCAAGGCCACACTCGAGGAAGTGCGTCAGGCCTACGCCTGGGCCCATGCCTACCAAAGCCGCCTGACACGCTATGAGCGCGCGGCAATTTTGAATAACACCGCTGCGCTGGTACGCACGCATGTGCAGGAAATTGCGCGCCTGATCAGCGCCGAATCTGGCCTGTGCATGAAAGACGCAGTCTATGAAGCGGGCCGCGTCAGCGATGTGCTCTTGTTCGGCGCGCAAGAGGTGTTGAAAGACGATGGCCAAATTTTTAGCTGCGACCTCACACACCATGGCAAGCAGCGACGCGTCTATACGCAGCGCTCGCCGCTGCTGGGCGTGATCAGCGCCATCACGCCGTTTAACCACCCCATGAACCAGGTGGCGCACAAAATCATTCCCAGTATCGCCACCAACAACCGCATGGTGCTCAAGCCTTCGGAGAAAGTACCGTTCTCCGCGATCTATTTAGCCCAACTGTTGTACCAGGGCGGACTGCCGCCGCAGATGCTGCAAATCATCACCGGTGACCCCGCAGAGATTGCTGACGAAATGCTCACCCATGCGCAAGTGGACCTCATTACCTTTACCGGCGGTGTGCCGATTGGCAAATACATCGCCGCCAAAGCCGGCTACCGCCGCGTGGTGCTGGAGCTGGGTGGTAACGACCCGCTGATCGTGATGGACGATGCCGACCTGGAAGAAGCGGCCACGCTTGCGGTCAATGGGTCTTACAAAAATTCGGGTCAGCGCTGCACCGCCGTGAAGCGCATGCTGGTACATGACAAAGTCGCCAAAGACTTTACCGACCTGGTACTAGCAAAAACCCGCGCCTGGAGTTATGGCGATCCGGCGGACGAGACAAACCTAATGGGCACGGTGATCGACGAGCAGGCCGCCATGCTGTTTGAAGCGCGCGTGAACGAAGCGGTGTCCCAAGGCGCGCGTCTCTTGCACGGCAACCAGCGGCGCGGTGCTTTGTACGCGCCAACCGTCATCGACCAAGTGCGCCCGGAAATGACCGTGGTGCGCGAAGAAACCTTCGGCCCGGTATCGCCCATCATCCGTTTTTCCAATATCGACGAGGCGATTGCGAATGCCAACGGCACGGCCTACGGCTTGTCCAGCGGCGTATGTACCAACCGCATGGACGATATCGTGCGCTTTGTGAATGAATTGCAAATGGGTACCGTCAATGTGCGCGAAGTGCCGGGCTACCGTTTGGAACTCACGCCTTTTGGTGGCATCAAAGACTCGGGCCTGGGCTACAAAGAAGGCGTGCAGGAAGCGATGAAAAGTTTCACCAACGTCAAAACCTATTCCCTGCCTTGGGTATAGAGCACCATGGCAGCCCTTACGCCCCGCCTTGCTGCGATACGCGATCTGTTTGTCGCACGCGGCGCAGAGCAATACACCGGCGAACCGGTGAGCCACCTCGAACACGCGCTGCAATGCGCCCTGCAAGCCGAGCAAGAAGGCGCTGACGACGGCTTGATCTGCGCCGCACTATTGCACGACCTAGGCCATTTGTTGCATGCGCTGGGCGAGACGCCCAGCGCCCAAGGCGTGGACGATGTGCACCAGTACCGCGTCGTGCCTTTTTTGCGCGGCCTGTTTCCCGATACGGTAATCGATGCCATCCAGCGCCACGTCAATGCCAAGCGCTATTTGTGCGCCACACAGCCGGATTACTACGCCGCTTTGTCCGAGGACTCCAAGCGCAGCCTGGCGCTGCAAGGCGGTGTGTTCAGCACGGAGCAGGCGCAGGCATTTTTGCAAGAGCCGGGCGCCTGTGAAGCGGTGCGCCTGCGTGTGTGGGACGACCGCGCCAAGCAATCCGGCCTGGCTACGCCGGATCTCGATCACTTTTTGCACTATGCAAGCCGTTGCGCACTCTTGCACTGAGGCCGCGTGCCCAGTCTGAGCCCGCAGGTGCTGCTGGCCGTTTTGGTCGGTGCGCTGCTCCACGCCAGCTGGAATGCACTGGTCAAATCCAGTACCGACAAAACGCTGGATACCGCGCTGATCCATGTGCTTTGTTCTTGTTATGCGATACCGCTGTGCCTGTACCTCGGCCTGCCGGACCCGCAGGTGTGGCCCTATATCGCTGCATCCTTGCTGGTACATGTGGCCTATTACTTTGCGCTGGCCGGGGCCTACCGGCATGGCGACTTGGGCCTGGCTTACCCGCTGATGCGCGGCACTGCGCCGGTGTTGGTGGCGCTTAGTTCTTTGGTGCTGCTCGATGAAGCCCTCACGCCCTTGGCTTGGTTGGGTGTGCTGTGCGTTAGTTGTGGCCTGCTTTTGCTGGGCGCAGGCGGCGCCATGCTGGCGCAAAAAAAAGCCGTGGTGTTTGCCCTGTGTAACGCGGTGCTGATTGCGATTTACACCGTGGTCGATGCCAAAGGCGCCCGCCTGTCTGGCCATGTTTTGCAATACGCTGCGTTGCTGTTTGCGCTAGACGGATGGCCTTTTGCCTTTTTGGTTTTGTGGCAACGCAAGGGTGCCGTCATGCCCTATGTGCGCGGGCGCTGGCGTCTGGCTGCGGGAGGTGCTGCGGCATCACTGGCTTCTTATTCGATAGCCCTGTGGGCGATGACGGTCGCGCCGGTGGCGCTGATCGCCGCACTGCGCGAAACCTCGGTACTCTTTGCCGCCATTTTGGGCGCCTGGTTGCTCAAAGAACCCTGGACTCGGCCCCGCGTGCTGGGCACCCTGTCCATCGTGCTCGGCGTAATGGCGCTGCGCCTGGCTTGAGCCTTGTAGCCTAAGCGACTATGGAGTCATTGGCAGGCCATCGCAAGGCCGCTGGCCGAGCCCATCCATGGCGTCGAATATTTAGCGCAGTCGGTCTTTAAACCTTGCGTACCACCACCAAGCCTTTGAGGTACTCGCCTTCAGGAAAATTCAAGGTCATCGGGTGGTCGGGTGCGGCGCCCAGTCGTTCGCTGATAAAGCCGTCCACCCCGGCGTCCGCGCCCGCAGAGGCGACGATCTTGTGAAATAAATCTGCGCTGATACCGCCAGAACACGAAAACGTAAACAACACGCCTAGTGGCTCCAAAATTTGCAAGGCCAGGCGGTTAATGTCTTTGTATGCGCGCGCGGCACGCTCGGCGTGCGCAATGGTGGGGGCTAGCTTGGGCGGGTCCAACACGATGGCGTCAAAGCGGCGTCCCTCTTTGGCAAAGCGGCGCAAGCTGGCGTTCACATCGGCATC
>CANKNK010000232.1 GCA_947483455.1 Comamonadaceae bacterium
AGAGCAGCTGCAGCGATAACGGCGGCCAAAACGAGTGATTTGTTCATGATGTGAAAGTAAATGAGTTAACGAAACAATTTCCGGAAATTGCTCAGACGGCGTACCGCCCGAACCCCAACAAAAAGCATTCGATCTCTTTTCGCTAGAGCCCATAATTATACAAGATCAAGCTCGGGTAAACCCTTTACGGCATTCGCAGCGCACCACAAAAGTGCTGATCAAACCCGATTTTCACCCCAAAACCCGTACCGTATTGCCTTATTGAAGCACTTGCAGCCATCCGCATTCCAGCCACTGCCCGAGTAACTGCGCCGCGCCCGGACTCAAGCGGGCGCACTCACGGGCATCCAAAAAATGCCTATCGGCGAGTTGGCGCACCAAGTGCGCATCTCGACCGGAGGCCTCAAAGCTCTCGCCATTGATAAACACATACTTCGCGTCGTACAACATGCGGGTGCCCCGGTCTAAGCAAATGCCATGTTCTAGGCCACAAACGCTTTCCTGAGGTTGGAACCAGACCGCAGATGCCGGCTCGCTCAGGTGCTCACCCAAAGTGCGTGAAAGCAAATCCGGGTCGCGCAAAGCCCGAAACAGCGCCTCTTGCGCGAATGCCTGGAGGTTGGCGGGGATGTGGGCGGGACATTCGGCTGCGAGTTGTTCCGGGTCGCGATAACGCTTGGGTGGCATGGCATCGGCGAGTTGTTCTGCCATGCCCTGCAACAGCGCCTGCGCCAATTCCACCTGATCGGGAGCTCGAAAACCGATGGAATAGGTCATGCACTCGCCCTGGGCCACACCATCATGGGCGTAGCGCGGTGGCAGATAGAGCATGTCGCCAGCCTCCAGCACAAATTCCTGTTCCGGCGTGAAATCGGCCAGGATTTTGAGGGGCATGCCTTCTTGCAAACGCAAGTCTTTCTGGCGGCCTATGCGCCAGCGCCTTTGCCCCTGCGCCTGCAATAAAAACACGTCATAGCTGTCGAAATGCGGTCCCACGCCACCGCCATCGCTGGCGTAACTGATCATCACGTCGTCCAAGCGTGCGTCGGGCACAAAGCGGAACTGCTCACGCAAGTCCTGCACGCGCGTATCCAACAAGTCCACGCTTTGGACCAGTAGCGTCCAGCCCGCCTGCTTGAACGGGGGCAAGCTGCGCCGGGTAAATGGGCCGTGGCGCAAACGCCAGGGCTGCTTGGCTGCATCCCCTTGCTGGATGACCAGGCGCGACTGCACATCGTCTCTAGCGGCCAGGTCCATCAGTTCATTGCGCTCGAGCAAAGGCTGCATGCCCGGTATCGCCTGGCGAATGAGCAAGGGCTTTTTATGCCAATAGCGCTTCATAAACTGCGCCGGTGAGAGACCGCCTAACAGAGGAAGAGGCAGATCGACTTGCATAGGGGGGGTCCTAGGTGAGATGGGGGAAGGTAGAAACTGCGACAATTGTCCGATGGAAATCACATCACACTGCGTCGTCGCGCTGACTTGGGTTTTAAGCGACACCCTGGGCGAGGAATTGGACGTTTTAGACGAGCCGGTCGAGTTTTTGGTTGGTGGCAAAGATTTGCTGCCCGCCATCGAAGAAGCGCTGCAAGGCCACCAAGCCGGTGCCATGGTGCAATTGCAAATCGAACCAGAGCAAGCCTTTGGTGACTTTAATGAGCAGCTGCTTTTTCTGGAACCCAGGCAACTTTTCCCCGCGGAATTGGAAGTCGGACTGACGATTGAAGGCTCGGCCCTCCCTGCCGGTTGCCACCCCGAGGCGCCGCGCGAGGCGCTGTACACCGTGACCGATATTTACCCCGAACATGTGGTGCTAGACGCCAACCACCCGCTAGCGGGCATCGCCATACGCTTGCGTATGCGGGTCGAATCCGTGCGCGAGGCCTCTGAGGAGGAACGTCAGCGCGGCTCCACCGGAACCGGGTTTTTCCGCATTGAGGCGCTGGCAGATCCGGGTCCGGGATTGCGCACCTTGCACTAAAAGCGGTAGACCGCCGCACGGCCAAGGGCGATAAACAGCAGGTTTTTCGCCTGTTTTTTAGTGTTTTTCAGAATTATTTTTTGCCGGTAGAACCGTAGCCGCCTTCGCCGCGCTCGGACTGTGGGAAGGCCTCCACAATATTGAATTGCGCCTGCACCACCGGTACGATCACCAGTTGGGCAATGCGTTCCATGGGCTCGATGACAAAGGGCACGGTGCTCCGGTTCCAGGCACTGACCATGAGCTGGCCCTGGTAATCGCTATCGATCAAGCCCACTAAATTGCCCAATACGATGCCATGCTTATGGCCTAAGCCCGAGCGCGGCAGGATCAGGGCGGCGTAGGCCGGGTCTTTCAAATACATGGCCATGCCGGTAGGCACCAGTTGCCAGGCATTGGGTTCTAGTGTGAGTGGCGCATCCAAACAAGCGCGCAAGTCCAAGCCGGCGCTGCCCGGTGTGGCATAGGCAGGCAATTGGGCGGCCAGGCGCGGATCCAGAATTTTGACGTCAATATGCATAGAAAAAAATGTAGAACAAAGTGAAGTTAGGCACTTGCGGCATTAAACCGCGGCCAGCGTCGGGAGGCGCTTGGCGATCTCGCCAACCAGCATCCGCGCCAGTGCCTGTTTGGAGTTGCGCGGCATTTCTAGCGTGCCTTCGCCATCGATCAGAACCAAAGCATTGTCGTCCTTGCCAAAGGTGGCCGGACCGATGTTGCCCACCAGCAAAGGCACGCCTTTGCGCAGCCGTTTGGCTTTGGCTTGGGCTTCTACATCCTGGCTTTCGGCCGCAAAGCCTACGCAATAGAGTGCGCCGCTGCGGGCGCGTTCGGACGCGGCGATGGCAGCGAGAATGTCCGGGTTTTCCACAAAGGCCAAGCCAGGCACCTGCCCGTCGCCTTGTTTTTTAATTTTTTGCGCCCGGGCGATGGCAGGCCGCCAGTCCGCTACCGCTGCGGTGGCAATAAACACGTCGGCCTGGTCGGCCAGCGCGCGGCAGGCCGAATCCATTTCCAGCGCGGTAAGGACATCGATACGCTGCACGCCGCGCGGTCCGGTCAAATGAACCGGGCCCGCTACCAGCGTGACTTGCGCACCGGCGTCCCGCGCGGCGCGGGCCAGTGCAAACCCCATCTTCCCACTGGACAAATTGGTAATGCCTCGCACCGGGTCTATGGCTTCAAAAGTGGGGCCGGCTGATATCAGTACGCGCCGCCCAGCCAGGACTTTGGGCTGGAAGTAAGCAAGCAGGTCTTCCAGCAACTCCTCAGGCTCCAGCATGCGGCCGTCGCCAATTTCGCCGCATGCTTGGTCGCCCTCGCCCACGCCCAGCACCTGCGCACCGTCAGCGCGCAATTGCGCCACATTGCGGCGCGTGGCCGGGTGCGCCCACATTTCGCGGTTCATGGCGGGGGCTAGCAGCAAAGGCACGCGCTCCAGTGGGCGAGCCAAACACATCAGGCTGAGTAAATCGTCAGCACGGCCGTGCAAGAGTTTGGCCATGAAATCAGCGCTGCACGGCGCCACCAGAATCGCATCCGCCTCACGGCTGAGGTTGATATGCGCCATATTGTTGGGCTCGCGCGCGTCCCACTGGGATACATAGACGGGCCGATTGCTCAGGGCCTGCATGGTCACCGGCGTGATGAACTGGGCCGCCGCCTCGGTCATGACCACCTGCACCTGTGCCCCCTCTTTGACCAACAGGCGGCACAAATAGGCCGCCTTGTAACAGGCCACCCCGCCAGTCAGGCCCAAAACAATGTGTTTACCGTTCAAATCCATGCGCTTTCGCCCCGTTATGCGCCGCCGCCCTAGCGACAACAGCTTCAAATCGCAATGTAGCAGACACCTATAATCGCGCCTTACCAGCTACCCGAACCTCTGGGTTCGCACTCTGACATGACCAAATTTGTCTTCGTCACCGGCGGTGTGGTGTCTTCCCTGGGCAAGGGAATTGCATCGGCCTCCCTCGCCGCGCTTC
>CANKNK010000233.1 GCA_947483455.1 Comamonadaceae bacterium
AAGACGTTTTTGGCGCTCTTGGGTCCGCTGCAGTCACCGGTATCAATGCAGTGCCCGTCCACATAGACGCCATCGGTATTGGTCATGCCGACACACCAGCCTTGTTGGGCCAGCAGGTGCGAAATCAGGCGCACTGTCGTGGTTTTGCCGTTGGTACCGGTGACAGCGACCACGGGTATGCGTCCATCCTGCCCATTCTTGAACAGGCTGGACATGATGGCTTCGCCCACGGGGCGGCCTTTACCAAAAGAGGGGCTCAGGTGCATGCGCAAGCCCGGCGCGGCATTGACCTCCACCACGCCGCCACCTTGCTCCTCAATCGGCCGCAGAATGCTGTCGCACACCAGGTCCACACCACAAATATGCAAGCCCACCATCTGCGCCGCCGTCACCGCGCGTGCGGCCACATCGGGGTGTACATCGTCCGTCACGTCAGTAGCGGAGCCACCGGTAGACAAATTGGCGTTATTGCGCAAATTGACGCGTTGGCCTTTTTGCGGAACGGAATCTGCCTCAAAACCCTGGCTGCGCAGGCAGCTGCGGGCGATATCGTCAAAACGGATTTTGGTCAGCGAGGTGGCATGTCCGTCGCCTCGGCGCGGGTCGGCATTGACCAGGTCTACCAACTGCGCCACGGTATGCATTCCGTCACCCACCACCTTGGGCGGATCGCGCCGCGCGGCGGCCACCAGTTTGTCGCCGACCACCAGCAGACGAAAGTCATTGCCTGGCATATAGCGCTCTACCAGCACCGTGTCACGAAACTCGATAGCCACGGCATAAGCTGCGCGCAATTGGACTTCGTTCAGGATGTTGACGGTCACGCCCTTGCCCTGGTTGCCGTCCAGTGGCTTGACGACCACGGGCAGTCCGATGTCTTGCGCGGCTTTCCACGCGTCGTCCGCATCGCGCACCGCGCGCCCCCGCGGCACCGGCACGCCTGCGGCATGCAGCAAGCGTTTGCTTAGTTCTTTGTCTTGTGCAATCGCTTCGGCGATGGCACTGGTGGCGTCAATTTCCGCCGCTTGTATGCGCCTTTGTTTGCTACCCCAGCCAAATCGCACCATGCTGCCATCGGTCATGCGGCTGTAGGGAATATTGCGTGCCAACGCGGCGTTCACTACCGAGCCGGTGCTGGGGCCTAGGCGCACGTCCTCGTCAAGTTCCTGCAATTGGTGCAGCACCGCGGCCAGGTCAAAAGGCGTGTCGTCCAGAGCGGATTGACACAGGCTTTGCGCAAGTTCCAGCGCAAGGCGCCCGACGGCCTCTTCGCTGTACTCCACCACCACCTGAAACACACCGGTTTCCATCGTCGGTTTGGTGCAGCTAAAGGTGACGGGGCAACCGGCCTGTGCCTGCAAACCCAGTGTCGCCAGTTCGAGCACGCGTGCCAGAGGCACCGTGTCCTTGTGGCCTATGGCCTGAAAAGGGCTGATTTCAGGAAAGCGTGCCCGCAGCCGGCCTTCAAAGCCATGGAGGTCGCTGATCGCCCATTCGTTGGGAGCGCAGGTGACGACCGCTTGGATAGCCGTGTGATGGCTCCAGAGATTGGGACCGCGCAGGGCGCGAATTCGGGTGACTTCCATAGTGTGGTCCGGTAGGCAGCTCAGCGTGTGCGTGTAACAGGGGAGGCTAGTAAGGCGTTTTTTGCGGATTGGACTCAAAGGTGCGCAAACCCGCAGCGATCAGTTCTGGCGTAATGTTCAGGGCCCAGGCGGCGGCCACTGCCGCCATCACCATTTCGGGCTGCGCTGCCTTGGCAGGTTTTAAGCTATCGAGCCGCAGCAAGGGCCTTTCCTGGGTGCCATGGGCTAGGACGATGCTGTTTTCGCGCAGGCAGACTACTTGGTGGCCCTGCCCGCGGTGCGCCAACAGCGTGGGGTGATCGGGTGATAGGGCGTAAAAAATAACGCGTCCGTCGCAAAGCTCGGCCAGCTCGAGCGCCTGTGCATCCATGGCGTTGATCACGGCAGTGCCGCTGGGCAGCACCACATCGATCTGGGTGCGCGCGACTTTGAAGTTCTGCTCGGCGTCTAGGATGTCAAAGGCGCGCAGGCCTTCGTGCCAGCTCACATCGGTGACCACGCCCACTTGGCATTTATCGTAGGCCAGGCCTTGGCCCAAAATCGTAGTGCAGGGGTTTTCAAACACCGCGGCCTGCACCGAACGGTTCATCAAAATGCGCTGGCCCGCGTCCCAGGTGCTGCTATCGGAGGCGTCCACCTTACGGCTGTCCAGGTACAAACCTTCGCTGCAGGCCAGGCCTACATGTTTGCCGCTGATATGCACCAACCAGGCCACCAGGCGCGCCATGCGGCCGGTGTTGTGGGTTCCGGTGATACCGATCACTGGGATGCGTCCATCTTGCTTGCTGTCAAACAAGTGGCTGATGATGGCCGTGCCTACCGGCTGGCCTGTGCCCTTGGCGGGCTTGATATGCGCGAGCAGGCCGGGGCTGGCGTTGACTTCGATGACGGCGCCGCGCTGCGCTTGCAGCGGCAGGGCGCAGTTTTCCAGCACCATGTCTACACCGGCAATGTCCAAGCCCACCACCCGTGCCGCCAGGGCCGCAGCGCGCGCCACACTGGGGTGGAGTTCACTGGTGACATCCCATGCCACATTGCCATTGCGCTGAATCAGCACTTTGTGTCCGGCGGCGGGAACCGATTGCGGCGTCAGGCCAATGCGTTCGAGTTCTAGCAAGACTTCTGGGCTCTCATCCAAATCCACCACGTTAAGGGGGAAGGACTCGGCGCGCCCACGGCGTGGATCGCTATTGATTTGCTGTTCTACCAGCTGGTTCATGGTGGAGACACCGTCGCCCTGCACATAGAGCGTGGTGCCGCGTGCGGCGGCCACCACCTTGCGGCCTACGACGAGCATGCGGTGTTCATTGCCGCGGATAAATTCCTCCACAATGACCTGCCCGTCGCCTTCTTGGTGGGCCAATGCAAAGGCTGCTTCAATGTCCGCCTGGTTTTCCAGATCCAGGGCTACGCCGCGCCCATGGTTGCCGTCATAGGGTTTGATGGCCACCGGCAATCCGATGGACTGCGCCGCTTCCCAGGCCTGCGATGCAGTCTGCACGACCTGGCCATGTGGCACCGGCACGCCGCAGGCTTGCAACAAGCGCTTGGTCATGTCTTTGTCGCTGGCAATCTCTTCGGCAATCGCGCTGGTCTGGTCGGTCTCGGCAGTCCAGATGCGTCGCTGCGCGATGCCGTAGCCCAATTGCACCAAATTGCCGTCGGTCAGGCGCGTGTGCGGTATGCCGCGCGCTGTGGCGGCATCGACGATGTGCGCAGTACTTGGCCCTAAGCAGAGCGAGTCCACCATGTCGTGCAGTTCTTGTACCGCCTTTACCACGTCAAAGGGCGTGTTGTGGATAGCCGCCTCGACTAGATCGCGTCCCGAATGCAGCGCGCGTCGGCCCACATCCTCCTGGCGGGTGCGAAACGCCACCTTGTAGATACCTGTTTGCGAAGTCTGGCGCGCTTTGCCGAAACCGGTGCGCATGCCGGCCATGTTTTGCAGTTCTAGGCAGACATGTTCCAGAATATGGGCCGCCCAGGTGCCTTCCTGAAGGCGCTGCAAAAACCCACCACGCACGCCGGGGCTGCATTCATGCTCGATGAGGCCGGGCAAAAAGCCGGTCAGGCGCTCGTAAAAGCCGGGCAGGGTGTTGGACGGAAAATCCTCTAATTCTCCGATGTCCACCCATGCCTCGATGACTGCCCGGTAGGTCCAGATATTGGGTCCGCGCAGGTGGTTCACCCGCAAAATATTGATTTTTTTCTGGCGCGTCATGCGTGGGGGCGGAAGTTCAAGTCCACCGGGCTGGTTCGTCGTGCGTTGTGTATTCTCGCCGAAAGCGCTGCGCTCCCTTGGGAGGCAGGCCCCGGCTCAGGCATAGTAGGGGGTTTGGACGCGCTGCGCGCGCCTGCTTGGGACCGTGCAAACG